>NZ_JBFAVI010000064.1:0-35408 GCF_040679695.1 Micromonospora sp. NPDC052213 | reverse complement strand
GCCCGTCAACCGGGCCCCCGGGGAACGACTCACGCCCCTACCGGCACCTTCTCCTCGGCGCGCTCGGCGGCACGGGCGGCGAGCCGCTTCTCCCGCTCCTGCGCGCCGATCAGGTCGTCGGGCAGCGAGTCCTCCACCTCGATGTCGAACCGGCGCAGCAGCCGGATCGCGAAGCCGCCGAGGGTGATCAGCACCAGCGCCACGCCGAAGCAGACGTACGCGAAGCCGATGCCGCGGCCCGGACCGGTGCCGATCACCGCGCCCACCGACCCGGCGAGCGACCCGCCCGGGGCGAGCATCGGCTCGAACAGGGCGGTCGCGCCGGGGGCGATCAGCGCGAACCCGATCGGCAGGGTCGACCAGGAGATGGTCTGGTTGAGGCTGAACACCCGGCCGTGGAAGCGCTGCGGCACCTTCACCTGGACGATGGTGGCGTAGATCGACTGCGCCGTGGTCATCGCCATCGCCAGCCAGAACGCGCCGACGCAGATCATCGCCACCGAGGCGTCCAGGCCGATCAGCATGCAGCCGACGGCCGTGCCGAGGTTGCCGATCAGCACGCCGATCATGCGCCGGTGCCGGGGGCCGCCCCAGAGCGACATGAGCACGCCGCCGGCGACCGCGCCGAGCGCCTCGGCGAGGGCCACCTGGGCCACCTGCGTCGGGGTGCCGAAGGAGAGCACCAGCGGCGTGGTGAGCACCAGGGCGGGCGCCAGGAAGATGTTGCCCAGCGCGAAGTAGCCGAGCATCAGCCGGAAGCCCCGGTGCTGCCAGGAGTAGCGCATGCCGTTGGCGATGGCCACCAGCAGCCGCTCCTTGGGCCGCCACCCGAGCAGGTCGGGGAAGCGGACCACGGCCAGGGTCAGCACCGCCACCACGTAGCTCGCCACGTCGATGAGCAGGATGCCCTTGAGCTCGATGGCGGCCAGCAGACCGGCCGCGAAGACCGGCATCAGCAGCATCGCGAAGCCGTTGGTGAGCTGGGTGATGCCCATCGCGTGGCCGAGGTAGCGCTTCGGCACGAGCTGCGGCACCGCCGACTGGAACGCGATGCGTTGGAACGACCCGGCGACCTGGCTCAACGCCACCAGCAGGTAGATGTTCCACAGCTGGAGGTTGTCGGTCCAGAGCAGCGCGGCCAGCACCAGCTGGATCGAGCCGGCGCTGCTGCTGGCGATCATCATGATCTTCCGGCGGCTGACCCGGTCGGTGATCGCCCCGGCGATCGGCAGCATCAGCACGCCGCAGATCAGGGCGAGCGCCCAGAGCAGCCCGAGGTTGGCCACCGAGCCGGTCTGCGTGAACAGCCAGATCGGCAGGGCGAACGCGGTCAGCGCCGACCCGGTGGTGGAGACCAGCTGCCCTGCGGTGACCGCCACGAACCTGGCCATGGACGGCTTGACCACCGCCTTCTCCGGCCGGTCCTCGACGCCCACACGCTGGTGGTCGGCGACCACCCAGCCGGCGTCCTCGCCCCGGGCGGCCGGGGTGAGTGCCGAGACGTCCCCGGCCACGACCGCCGGGTGGACCCGGGTGACGATCTCGGCCAGTTCCTCGGCGCGGTACTTCAGGAAGAAGTGCCCGGCCTGGTCGAGCACCACCAGGCCGAGGGTGTCGCTGAGGAACTGCCACTCGGCGTACCGCTCGGTGTGGTAGTCGGTGACCGGGTCCTCCGAGCCGACCACCGAGATGATCGGCACGCGCAGCTTGGCGGCCTGCCGGTCCAGCAGGCCGGTGAAGTACTCCTCCGAGGCCCGGGAGTCGGCCCGCATGTTGCTGATGATCCGGTCCGCCTGCTCCGGGTCCAGTTCGTCGGTGTCGACGCCCATCGACTTGAGCCAGCTCGCGTAGTGCCGGTTGCTGCGCAGCTGCTCCAGCCGGTTGCGCAGGGTGGCGAACGCGCCCTTCGGGCGGGCGAACGGGAACATCGCCCCGATGTAGAGCGCCTCCAGGTTTCGCCCGGCCGCCTCGACCTTGCGGGCCACCTCGGCGACGATCGCGCTGCCGACGCCGCAGTGGCCGTACAGGGCGATCGGCCCCTCGACGCGTTCCAGGATCTCCTCGGCGACCCGGCTGGTCAGCTCGTCGAAGGGCAGGCCGTCCTCGCTGAGGCCGACGTCGTGGCCGGGGATGGCGAGGGACCACAGCGCGTGTCCGGCCGGCAGCGCGTCGGCGAGCGGCTGGTAGACGATCGCGCTGCCGCCGCCGTAGGGGACGCAGACGTACGACAGCACGCGCTTGCCCGCCGGGATCGGCTTGGTCAGCTCGTAGAGCAGCCGGCGCGGCCCGTCGGCCTCGGCGCTGCCGGACATGAAGGCCGCCAGCTCGCGGATGGTCCGCTGCTGGAACAGGTCCATCACGCCGACCGGCCGGCCGCCGTGTTCCGCCTTGCGGATCTTCGCCACGACCTGGGTGGCGAGCATCGAGTGCCCGCCGAGGTCGAAGAAGTCGTCGTCGATGCCGAGCGTGTCGACGCCGAGCACCTCCGACCAGATCCCGGCCAGCAGCCGCTCGGTGTCGTCGCGCGGCTCCACCAGCGCCACGGACGCCTCGCGGGTGACCACCGGCGCGGGCAGCGCCCGGCGGTCGAGCTTGCCGTTCGGCGACAGCGGCAGCGCGTCGAGGGTGACGAACGCGCTCGGCACCATGTACTCGGGCAGCGTCTCCTTCAGCGCCGACTTCAGCGCGGCGTGCTCCGCCCCGCCGACCACGTACGCGGTCAGCCGCTTGTCGCCGGGGCTGTCCTCGCGGACGATCACCGCCGCCTTGGCCACGCCCGGCTGCTCGCGCAGCGCGCTCTCGATCTCGCCCAGTTCGATCCGCAGGCCGCGCAGCTTGACCTGGTGGTCGATGCGGCCGAGGAACTCGATGACGCCGCCCGTGCCGCCCGGGGCGGTGCGCCAGCGGGCGAGGTCGCCCGTGCGGTACAGCCGCGCCCCGGGCTCCGCGGAGAACGGGTCCGGCACGAACCGCTCGGCGGTCAGCGCCGGCCGGCGGTGGTAGCCGCGGGCCAGCCCGACCCCGCCGATGTGCAGCTCGCCGGCCACCCCGACCGGGCACTCCTCGCCACGCTCGTCGAGCACGTGCAGCCGCAGGTTCGCGATCGGCCCGCCGATCGGCACGCTGGTCAGCCCGGCCAGCAGGGCCGGGTCGCAGTGCCAGGAGCTGACGTCGATGGCCGCCTCGGTCGGGCCGTACAGGTTGTGCAGCCCGCACCACGGCAGCCGGGCGGTGAAGTCGACCGCCGAGGCCAGCGGCAGCTCCTCGCCCGAGCAGATCACCCGGCGCAGCGCCGTCGCCGCCTCGACGCCGTCCTCGGCGAGGAAGACGGTCAGCATCGACGGGACGAAGTGGGCGGTGGTCACCCGCTCGGCGACCAGCAGGTCGCGCAGGTAGCCGGCGTCCTTGTGCCCGCCGGGCTTGGCGACGACCAGCCGGGCGCCCTCGCGCAGCGGCCAGAAGAACTCCCACACCGACACGTCGAAGCTGGCCGGGGTCTTCTGCAGCACCGCGTCGTCGGCGCCGAGCCCGTAGGTCTTCTGCATCCAGTCGAGCCGGTTGACGATGCCCCGGTGGGTGTTCGGCACCCCCTTCGGGCGGCCCGTGGAACCCGACGTGTAGATGACGTACGCCAGGTGCCCGGGGCCGGCGACCGGCGACGGGTCGTCCGCCGGCTGGTCGGCCCACACCCGCTCGTCGTCGAGCGCGAGAACCGTGGCGCCGGTGTCCGGCAGCACGTCGCGCAGGTGCTCCTGGACCAGCACCACCGGCGCGGCCGCGTCGGTGACCATGAAGGACAGCCGGTCGGCCGGGTACTCCGGGTCCAGCGGGAGGTAGGCCCCGCCGGCCTTGAGCACGCCGAGCAGCCCGGCGACCAGCTCCACGGACCGCTCCGCGCAGACCCCGACCAGGGTCTCCGGGCCCACGCCGGCGGCGCGCAGCCGGTGCGCGACCCGGTTGGCGGCGGCGTTCAGCTCGGCGTACGTGACGTTGCGGCCCTCGAAGGTGAGGGCCACCGCGTCGGGGGTGCGGGCGGCCCGCTCCTCGATCGGCCCGTGCAGCGTCTGGGCGGCCGGGAAGTCGGCGGCGGTGTCGTTCCACCCCGCCAGCAGGTCCCGTTCGTCGGCGGGGAGCAGGTCCAGCGCGGAGATCGGGGTGTCGGGGGCGGCCACCACCGCGCGCAGCAGCGTGCTGAACCGCTGCGCCATCCGCTCCACCGTGTCGCGGGTGAACAGGTCGGTGTTGAAGACCAGCTTGCCGTAGAGCCCGTCGAGGATCTCCACCGCGTGGAACTCGAAGTCGAACCGGGTGGCCCGCAGCTCCATCGGCGTCCAGTCGAAGGTGACGTCGGTGGCGTCGGAGACCTCGTTGAACCGGCCGATCTCGTAGTTCTGCAGCACGAACATCGCCTGGAACACCGGGGAGCGGCTCACGTCGCGGGGCAGGCCCAGCTCGTGCACCACCTTGGCGAACGGCACCTCGCCGTGCTCCAGCCCGTCCAGCACGCTGCGCCGGGTGCGCTCCAGCAGCTCGGCGAAGGTCGGGTCGCCGGCCAGCTCGGCCCGCAGCGGCAGCATGTTGATGAACATGCCGACGATGTTCTCCAGCTCCGGCGCGGAGCGGCCGGCCACGGACGCCCCGACGGCGAAGTCGTCCTGGCCGGCGTGCCGGGCCAGCAGCACCTGGTACGCCGCCAGCAGCGTCATGAACAGGGTGCCGCCGTAGGAGCGGGTGAGCGCGTTCAGCCCGTCGGCGGCGGCCCGGTCCAGCCGGAACTCGACGAAGTCGCCGGCGTAGGTCTGGGTGGCCGGGCGGGGCAGGTCCAGCGGGAGTTCCAGCGGGGTGATGCCGGCCAGCCGCTGATTCCAGTAGTCGAGGTGCCCGCGGGCCTGCGGCCCGTCCAGCTCCTGGGCCTCCCAGTGGGCGAAGTCGCCGTACTGGATCGGCAGGGCGGGCAGCTCCCCGCCGCGGTAGAGGGTGATCAGGTCGCGCAGCAGCACGTCGACCGACCAGCCGTCGCCGATGATGTGGTGCTTGCCGAGGAACAGCACGTGCTCCTCGTCGGCCAGCCGGATCAGCAGGGCGCGCAGCAGCGGGCCCTCGGCCAGGTCGAACGGCTCGGCGGCGGCGGCGTCCACCAGCGCCTGCGCGGCGGCCTCGTCGGGGGCGTCCACGATGGTCAACGGCACCTCGACGGAGTCCGCGACCACCACGGTGGGTCGGCCGTCGGCGTCGGCCGGGAACCGGGTGCGCAGCGACTCGTGCCGCCCGGCCAGGCCGGCCAGCGCCCGGCGCAGCGCCGCGACGTCGAGCGGCCCGCGCACCCGCAGCGGCACCGCGATGTGGTACGCCGCCTCGCCCGGAGCGAGCTGGTCCATGAACCAGACCCGCTCCTGGGCGTACGACAGCGGCACCTCTGCGTCCGGTGGACGCGGGGTGATCCGGGCGGTGGGCGCGGCGGCCTGCCGTTTACGCAGGCGCTGCGCGATGAGCGCCTGCCGGGCCGCGTCCCGGGCCGGATCCTTCAGGTCGGTCATCAGGGAGTGTCCTTCTCCGCCGCGAGCAGCGCGGCGACCTCGGTTTCGGAGAGCTCGTCGAGTTCGGCGGCGATCCGCTGCTCGATCTGGGCGGCCAGGTCGGCCACCACCGGGGTGCTGAACAGCGCCCGCATCGGCAGGTCCACGTCCACCTCGGCCCGGATGCGGGCCATCGCCCGCATGCCGCGCAGCGAGTTGCCGCCCAGGGCGAAGAAGTCGTCCAGCGCGCCGACCTTGTCCACCTGGAGGATGTCGGCGTACACCTCGGCGACGAGCGCCTCGGCGTCGGTGCGCGGGGCGACGAACGCGTCGGCGGCCGGGGCGGTGGCCGGGGCGGGCAGCGCCGCGGCGTCCAGCTTGCCGTTCGGCGTCAGCGGCAGCGCGTCGATGCGGACGAACGCCGCCGGCACCAGGTGCGCCGGCAGCTCCCGGGCCAGGTCGGCCGCGAGTGCCGCCTCGTCGGCCGCGCCGACGACGTAACCGACCAGGGTCGGCTCGCCGGAGTCGGTGCGCACCACCACGGCCGCCTCGCGGACGTCCGGCCGGGCCAGCAGGGCCGACTCGATCTCGCCCAGCTCGATCCGCATGCCACGGATCTTGACCTGGTTGTCGCGGCGGCCGAGGTAGTCCAGCGTGCCGTCGGCCCGCCAGCGGGCCAGGTCGCCGGTGCGGTACATCCGCTGCCCCGGCGGCCCGTACGGGCAGGGCAGGAAACGCTCGGCGGTGAGGCCGGGCCGGCGCAGGTAGCCCCGGGCCAGCTGGTCACCGGCGACGTACAGCTCGCCGGCCACGCCCGGCGGGACCGGGTTCAGCGCGGCGTCGAGCAGGTACACCCGGGTGTTCCAGGTGGGGCGGCCGATCGACACCGCCCCGGCGGGCAGCTCCTCGCCCGGCGCGACGCGGGCGGCCACGCAGCCGACGGTCGCCTCGGTCGGGCCGTACTCGTTGATCACGGCGACGCCCGGGTGGGCGGCCCGCCAGTCGGCGAGCTGCTCCGCGGTCAGCGCCTCGCCGCCGATGACCAGGTCGGCCGTCGGCGACAGCTCGGCGTCGAGCAGCGGCAGGTGGCTGGGCGTGACCTTGAGGAACGCCGGCCGGTCGCCGACGCGGGCCCCGGCCTCGTCGATGGCGGCGAGCCGGACGGTGCCACCGGCGGTGAGCGGGCCGAGCAGGCCGGTGACGGTCAGGTCGAACGACACCGGCGAGTGCAGCAGCGCCGTGCCGGCCAGCCCCGGGTAGGTGTCCCGGGCCCAGGCCAGGTAGGCGGTGACCGCCCGGTGCTCCACCACCACGCCCTTCGGGCGGCCGGTGGAGCCGGAGGTGTAGAGGACGTACGCGGGGTGCCCGGGCCGCAGCGGGGCGACCCGGTCGGCGTCGGTCAGGTCGGCGTCGTCGCCGTCGACCGGGCCGTCGAGCACCAGCGCGCCGGCCGGCACCAGCCCGGCGGTCTCGGGCGTGGCGACCACGAGCGCCGGCTCGGAGTCCGCCAGCAGGTAGGCGATCCGCCCGGCCGGGTAGCCGGTGTCCACCGGCACGTACGCGGCGCCGGACTTGAGCACCGCGAGGATCGCCACCACCAGCTCCACGGAGCGGGGCAGCGCCAGCGCGACCCGGGCCTCCGGTCCGGCGCCCCGCGCCACCAGGGTGCGCGCCAGGCGGTTCGCGGCGGCGTTCAGCTCGGCGTACGTCAGCGAGACGCCGTCGCGGACCAGGGCGGTGGCGGTCGGGGTGGCCGCCGCCTGCCGCTCGAACTCGGCGACCAGGGTGGTCGGCGGCACCTCGCGGGCGGTGTCGTTCCAGCCGGACAGCGCCAGCTCCCGCTCGGCGTCGTCGAGCAGCGGCAGAGCGGAGATCCGCCGGGTGGGGTCGGCGACGGCCGCGGTGAGCAGCCGGACGTACCGGGCGACCACCGCCTCGGCGGTGGCCCGGTCGAACAGCGCGGTGCGGTAGACCAGCCGGCTGGCGCCGGTGGTGATGTCGAACGCGAGGTCGTCCTTGGTGGTGCCCAGCCGCACCGGGTCGAGGCCGGAGTCCGGGATGAAGTTCAGCGCGGTCTGGAAGATCGGCTGCACCGACGGGTCCCGCTGCGGGGCGACGGTCTCGACGATCTTCTGGAACGGGGTCGAGCCGTGCTCCATCGCGTCGACCAGCCCGCCGCGCACCCGGCCGAGCAGCTCCGCGAACGTGGGGTCGCCGGTCAGCTCGCAGCGCAGCGCCACCGGGTTGACGAACATGCCGATCAGCGGGGTCACCTCGGCGGTATCCCGGCCGGCGGTGGAGACGCCCACCACCACGTCGTCGTCACCGGAGATCCGGGACAGCAGCGCGGTGAACGCGGCGAGCAGCACCATGTACGGGGTGGCGGCGGCGCCGGCCGCGAGCTTCCCGACCCGGTCGAGCAGGCCGTCGGGCAGGTCGAAGTGCACCTCGTCGCCGGCGAAACCGAGCTGTGCGGGGCGCGGCCGGTCCAGCGGCAGGGCGGTCACCGGCGGCGCGCCGGCCAGGTGGTTCCGCCAGAACCCGAGCTGCCGGTCCAGTTCCGCGCCGGTGAGCTGGTCGCGCTGCCAGACCGCGAAGTCGGCGTACTGGATGGGCAGCTCGGGCACGTCGGCGGGCGCGCCGGTCAGCGCGGCCCGGCTGAACGCGGCCAGCTCGTTGGTGAACAGCACCGCCGAGTGGCTGTCGAAGACCGCGTGGTGCACCACGAACAGCAGCGCGACCTCGTCGTCGGCGAGCCGGACCAGCCGGGCCCGCCACAGCGGCGGCGCGTCCAGCGGGATCGGCGTGCGGGCCAGCCCGCTCAGCAGCGCCGCGACCTTCTCGTCGCGCTCCGGCCCGGCGAGGCCGCGCAGGTCGTCGACCGGCAGCGCGACCGGCTCGGCGGCGCGGACCACCTGGGTGAGGCTGCCGTCGTCCATCCGCAGGTGGGTACGGAGGGACTCGTGCCGGGCGACGACCCGGCCCAGCACCTCGTTGGCCTGCTCCGGGGTGATCCCGGCGGGGAACCGCCACGGGTTGGAGACGTTGTAGACCGGCGAGCCGGTGTCGAGCTGGTTGGCCATCCACACCCGCTCCTGGGCGTAGGAGGCCGGGAAGGTCCACTCCTTCGGGGTACTCATGCGCCGGCCTCCCGCACGGAACGCGGGCGCATGTCCGTCCAGACGGTGTCGATGTGCGCGAGGCACTCCTCACGGCTGCCGGCGAAGCCGGCCTCGTGCCAGCCCGCCGGGAGGTCGCGGTCGGCCGACCAGATCGAGTACTGCTCCTCGTCGTTGCGGACGACCAGGAATCGGGTTTCGGCCATCACTTCTCTCCAGCGCTCTCGGGGGTGTGCGGTTCGGCCATCGCGACGGCGATCTTGCGGGGGCCGGTGAACGGCTCCCGCCCGTGCGCGGCGGTCATGTTGTCGACCACCAGCACGTCGTCGCGCTGGTAGTCGAAGCGGACGCTGGCCGCCCGGTACGCGGCCCGCAGGTGGTCCATGACGTCGGCGGGAATCTCGCCACCGTCGCCGTAGTAGGTGTTCGACGGCAGCCCCTCGGGGCCGAACATGGCCAGCAGCCCCTCCTGGTAGTCCTTCGGGAGGGTGCTCAGGTGGAAGAACGTGGCGTGGTTGAACCAGCGGGGGGTGTCCGAGCCGGGCCGGTGGTGCACCACGTCGCGGACCGCGCGGGTACGCAGCCCGTCCTTGCCGAGCCACTCCAGCTCGATCCGGTTCGCCGCCGCGTACGCCTCGACCTCGGCGCGGTCGTCGGTGTTGAACACGTGCTGCCACGGGGTGCCGAAGTCGCCGTGGAAGTTGCGCACCAGCATCCAGCGGCGGCGGACGAACTCCTCGCGCACCGCCGGGTCGATCTCCTCGTACACCCGGCGCACGTCCGCGAGCGGGGTGGCGCCCTGCGTCTCGGGCGGGGTGATGCAGTAGAAGAACAGCGTCAGCGGCCAGCGGGCCTGGTACGAGTTCTCGTTGTGCAGGAAGATCTCCTCGTCCGGCGGGTAGTCCGTCGAGGTGTAGACGCGGCCGGCGATGGCGTGCCGGGGCGACGAGCGTTCGGTGTAGACCAGTGGCTCGCCGGACAGCGCCCGCACCACCCGGTCGAAGCCCTCGACGCCGCCGACGTCGAACCCGCGGAACAGCAGCCCGCCGTGCTCCACGAGGCTCGCGCGCAGTTCCGCGCGGCGCGCGGCGATCAGCTCGGTCAGCTCCCGGCCGTCGTTCTCGACGACCACCGGCAGCGTGGCGATCGTGTCGCTCATTGCTTCCTCACTACTCCTGTTGTCGCTCGTCGTCACGCGCGGGGCAACCGCGGGATGGCGGGGATGGTGGCCGGCGCGGCCGGCTCGTCGGTGGGGGCGGCGGTGGCCCGCAGCTCCTCGATCCGGGCGGCGAGCCCGGCCACGGTGGGCGTCTCGAAGAGGCTGCGCATCGGCAGTCGCACCCCGGTGGCCTTGCGCATCGCGGCGATCAGCTGCACCGCGACCAGCGAGTTGCCGCCGAGGGCGAAGAAGTCGTCGTCGACGCCGACGTCGGCCACCCCGAGCCCGTCCTGCCAGACCCGGGCGATGGTGATCTCCAGCTCCGTGCTCGGCGCGGCCGAGCCGCCCCCGGTGCCGGCCGGCGCGGAGGTGCTCGCCTCCGGCTCGCCCTCCAGGCTCTCCGTGGTCACCCGGCCGGCGCGGTGGCGGATGTCCTCCACCGTCCGGGTGGTGATCACGACCTGGGCGCCCAGCCCGGCGGTGAGGCTGCGCCGGAACGCCTCCGCCCCGTCCACCGGCCGGATGTCCTCGGTCGGGCCGGCGGGGGTCGCCGCGGTGTCCGCCTCGGGCGCGGCGACGAGCCCGCCGGTCACCGCGCCCTGGTCGACGCGCCGCAGCACGAAGTCGCTGATGGCGACGAGTTCCCGGCCGTCGGCGTCGCGCAGCGACAGGTCGGCGGCGACCACCTCGTCGGTGGCGCTGTCGCGGTGCCGCAGGTGGCTGTGGAACTGCGCCGGCAGCGACCCGCGCACCACGATCCGCCCGTACGACAGCGGCAGGTAGGTGCCCGAGCCCTGGCCGCGGCCGAACGCGGTCGCCACGTCCAGTAGCGCCGGGTGCAGCCCCCACGACGGCAGGTCCCCGACCGCCTCGGCGGGGGCCTCGACGCGGGCCAGCTCCTCGCCGTCGCCCAGCACGTGCTCGCGCAGCGCCGTCCAGCGCGGCCCGAAGGTCAGCATGCTGGTACGGCCCCGGCCGAACGACGAGTCGTCGTCGACCCGGCGGCCCGCCACGGCCGGCGGCACCGCCGGCGGGGCCGGCTCGACCGTCCAGCCCGCCGCCCCGCGCACGTGGGTGCGGGACTGTCCGGCGGCGAGGCTGCGCACGGCGAAGTCGACGCCGTCGTCGGTGGGCGTGAGCTCCACCCGGTACTGGGCGACCGTGCCGTCGGGCACCGAGAACGGCTCCAGGAACACGACGTCGCGCAGCTCCACGGCGGCGTCCCCGGCCGGGGCCGGCAGCGCCGCCGTCACCGCCGCCCGGACGGACTCCAGGTGGGCGGTGCCGGGCACCACGGGCACCCCGCCGATGCGGTGCTCGTCGAGCAGCCAGTGGCTGGTGGCGGAGACGAGACCGTGCAGCACCGTCCCGTCCGCGCCGGTGACCTTCGTGGTGAGCACCGGGTGGTCCACCGGGCTGGTGACCGTGTCCCGCCCGGCGGCCCGGAAGCCCGCCGGGGAGTTGGTCTCCACGGCCATGCCCACCTCGGCCCAGCCGCCCCAGTTCTGCGACACCACGGGCGCGCGGAAGCCGGCGCCGGCCCGGGCGTACGCGTCGAGGAAGTTGTTCGCCGCGCAGTAGTCGACCTGGCCGAAGCCGCCGATCACGGCGGTGATCGAGGAGCAGAGCACCACGAAGTCCAGCGGCAGGTCGCCGAAGACCCGCGCCAGCGCGAGGGTGCCGGCGAGCTTCGGCGCGAGCACCCGCTCCGCCTCGGCCCGCTCCTTGATCTCGGCCATGCCGCCGCCGGGCAGGCCGGCCGCGTGCACGATGCCGTCGATCCCGCCGTACGCCCGCTCGGCCTCGGCCCGGACCCGGGCCAGGTCGGCCGGGTCGGTGACGTCGGCGGCGAGCACCAGCACCTCGGCGCCGGCCGCCTCCATCCGGCGGATCGCGGCGATGGCCCGGCCGGCCCGGTCACCGCCGTGCACGGCCAGGTGGTCGTCCCACTCCTCGCGGGCGGGCAGCCCGGAGCGGGCCAGCAGCACCAGCTTCGCCCGGGCCCGGGTGGCGAAGTCCTCGGCGAGGGTGATGCCGATGCCGCCGAGGCCGCCGGTGATCACGTACCGGCCGCCCTCGCGCAGCGCCCCCGGCTCGCCCTCGGCGTCGACGGTCACCTGCTCGTAGCCGGTCACCCAGCGGCGTCCGCCGCGCAGCGCCACCTCGGGCCGCTGCGCGTCGACCGGGCGACGCAGCTCGGCCGCGAGGGCGCGCTCCCCCGCGTCGGCCGGGCCGGCGTCGACCAGCCGGACGGTCAGGCCGGGCACCTCGGCCGGGAGCACCCGGGCCAGGCCGGCCAGGGTGGCGTGCTCCGGCCGGGTCAGGTCGGCGCCCGTCACGTCGCCGATGCCGGCGGTGACCAGGTCCAGGGTGAACGCCCCCTCCTCGGCGGTCAGGCCGGCGCCCGCCAGGGCCTGCACCAGGTGCAGCGCGCTGAAGAAGCCCCGGTCCTGGGCGGCCCAGGTGGCGGCGATGTCGGCGCCGGTCGGCTCGCCGTCGAGGGCGAACGCGTGCACCAGCCGGGTCGGCACGCCGTCCGCGGCGAGGGCCGCGACCAGCGCGTCGTAGTCGTCCCGGACGCCGGGGCGCAGCCGCCAGCCGTCGCCGTCGGCGGCGAAGCCCTCGCCGGGGCGTACGGTCACCGGCTGCTCCCCCGCCGCCCGCAGCGCCGCCACCAGCGCGTCGCCGCGCGGGCCGTCGGCGAGGACCAGGCAGCGGCCCAGCGGCGCGGTCCGCGGCTCGGGAGCCGCCTGCCGCCAGACCGGCACCGCGAACCACTCGGGCAGCGGCCGGGGCCCGGTCTCGGCCGGCGCGGCGGCGCCCGCCTGCACCGGGTCCGGGTCGACCCAGTAGCGGCGCCGCTCGAACGGGTACGTCGGCAACGGCACCCGCCGCGCGTCCGGGTCGGAGCCCAGCCGCACCGGCGTGCCGGCGCACCACAGCGCCGCCGCCGTGCCGAGCAGGGTGGCCAGTTCGCCGGTGGGCTCACCCGGACCCGGCAGGCTGCCCAGCGGGACGAGCTTGCGCTGTGCCTCGGACGCCTTGGCCACCTGCATCCGGGCCAGGTTCGCCAACTGGCGGCCCGGGCCGCACTCCACCAGCGACCAGGTGCCCTCGGCGAGCAGGGTCGCGACGCACGCGCCGAAGCGGACCGGCTGGCGCAGGTGCGCCGCCCAGTACGCGGGGTCGGTGGCCTGCTGCTCGGTGATCCAGGTGCCGGTCACGTTGGACAGGAACGGGATCGCCGGCGGCCGCAGCGTGACCGTGGCCATCAGGGCGGTGAACTCGGCGAGGATCGGTTCCATCATCGGCGAGTGGAAGGCGTGCGAGGTGCGCAGCGCCTTGGTCTTGGCGTCGATCGTCTCGGCGAACGCGGCGACGGCCTCGCTCGGGCCCGCCACCACGCAGGTGCCCGGGCCGTTGACGGTGGCGACGGCCAGCCCCTCGGGCAGCCGCTCGGCGACCACCGACTCGTCCAGCGGCACGGCGAGCATCGATCCCGGCGCGACGGACTGCATCAGCCGGCCCCGGGCGGCGACCACCCGCAGCGCGTCCGGCAGGCTCAGCACCCCGGCGACCGTGGCGGCGACGTACTCGCCGATGGAGTGGCCGATCATCGCCGCCGGCCGCACCCCGGCCGACTGCCAGAGCACGGCCAGGGCGTACTCGACGACGAACAGGGCGGGCTGGGTGTAGCGGGTCTCGGTGAGCTTCTCGCCCGCCTCCGGGTCGCGGCCGAGGATCAGGTCGCGGACGTCCAGGCCCAACTCGGGGCGGAGCAGCTCGGCGCACTCGTCCACCACCGCCGCGAAGCCCGGCTCCTCGGCGTAGAGCTGCGCGCCCATCCCCGCGTACTGGGAGCCCTGGCCGGAGAAGAGGAACGCCGGTCGGGGCGCGGGGCCCTCGACCACACCGGCCTGCCGGCGACGCTTGGTGCGGAGCGCGGCGACCGCGTCGGGCAGGTCGGTGGCGACCACGGCGACGCGGTGCGGGTACTGCTGGCGGCCGACGCGCAGGGTGTGCGCGACGTCCGCGAGGTGCTCCGGCCCGCGGTCGGTGGCGGACTCCAGGTGCGCGGCGAGCCGCTGCACGGCCGTGTCCAGCGCGCCGGCGGTCTTCGCCGAGACGTGCAGCAGCTGCGCCGGGCGGACCCGCCGCTCCCGGTACGCCGCCGGCGCCTCCTCCAGGACCACGTGCGCGTTGGTGCCGCCGATGCCGAACGAGCTGACCCCGGCCCGGCGGGGCGTGCCGTCGGTGTCCCACTTGGTCAGCGTGTTCGCCACGTAGAACGGGGTGTCGGCGAACTCGATCGCCGGGTTCGGCGTCTCGTAGTTGATGGTCGGCGGGATCAGCCCGTGCTCCATCGCGAGCACCGTCTTGATCACGCTGACGATGCCGGAGGGCTGGCTGAGGTGGCCGATGTTGGACTTCACCGAGCCGATGCCGCACCAGCCCCGCTCGTCGGTGTCCTTCGTGTAGACGGCCGAGAGGGCGGCGATCTCGATCGGGTCGCCCATCGCGGTGCCGGTGCCGTGCGCCTCGACGTAGCTGATGGTGCGCGGGTCGACGTCGGCCATCGCGACGGCCTGGGCTACCGCCTCCATCTGCCCGTCGACGCTCGGCGCGGTGAAGCCGACCTTGCCGGCGCCGTCGTTGTTGATCGCGTTGCCGAGCACCACGGCGCGGATCGCGTCGCCGTCGGCGATCGCGTCGGAGAGCCGCTTGAGCAGGGTCACGCCCGCGCCGCTGCCCCAGACGGTGCCGTTCGCGGCCGCGTCGAACGGGCGGCACCGGCCGTCGGGCGAGGTGAAGCCGTCCATGCCGAGGTAGCCGACGTGCGGCAGCTCGATGTTGACGCCGCCGGCGAGGGCCATGTCGCACTCGCCGTTGCGCAGCGCCTCGCAGGCCAGGTGGAACGCGACCAGCGACGTGGAGCAGGCGGTGTGCACGGTCAGGCTCGGCCCGCGCAGGTCCAGCCGGTACGACACGTTGGTGGCCACGTAGTTCGGGGAGTTGCCGGTGGCCAGCGAGACGGTGCCGTGCGGGTTGCCGCCGACCCGCTTGTTGCGCAGCACGTAGCGGTGCAGGTAGGTGTTGCCGCCGGTGCCGGCGTACACGCCGACCGCGCCGTCGTAGCGGGTCGGGTCGTAGCCGGCGTCCTGGAGCGCGGTGTAGCAGGACTCCAGGAACAGCCGGTGCTGCGGGTCGGTGATCTCCGCCTCGCGGGCGGTCATCCCGAACAGCCCGGCGTCGAACTCGTCGTACCCGTCCACGAGCGGGGCGCGGTTGACCCAGCCCGGGTCGTCGACCTCGTCCACGGTGGCGCCGCGGGCGAGCTGCTCCTCCCGGGTCAGTTCGGTGACCGACTCGACCCCGTCGACCAGGTTGCGCCAGAACTCGTTCACGTCGGCCGCGCCGGGCAGGCGGGCGGCCAGCCCGATGATGGCGATCGGCTCGATGCCGTCGCCCTCGGGCAGCTCGGTTGCGGTCGGGTTGCTCATCAGGCTGTCCTTCGTCACGCGGTGCCGCCGGGGCGGCGGGGTGGGTTGCGGCGGGTACGGCTGCGTCGGGCGGCGGCGCGCAGCGCGGCGCGGGCCAGCTCGGGCCGGTCGGCGGCGCCGTCGAGGCTGGCGGCGAACGCCCGGATGGTGGGGTGCCGGAAGAGGTCGAGCATCTTGATCGACCGGCCGGTGGCGGCGGTGAGCCGGGCGTGCACGGCGGCCAGCGCCAGGGAGTGCCCGCCGATGTCGAAGAAGTTGTCGGTGACGCCGACCTGGTCGCGTTCCAGCACCTCGCGCCAGATGCCGGCGACCAGTTCCTCCGTGTCGGTCAGCCCGTCGGGGCCGGCCGGCAGCACGGCGCGCGGGGCCTCGCCGGCGGCGACGGTCATGGCGCCGAGCTGCGGCGTGGCCACGGTCGGCCGGGGCAGCTCGGCGGCCACCCGGTCGGCCGGCGTGTCCGGGGCGGCGACCAGCGCGCCGACGAGGGCGACCAGGTCGGCCAGCAGGTCGTCGATCCGCCCGGCGTCGAACAGGTCGGGGTTGTAGACCACCTCGACGCCGCACCGGCCGGCCCGCTCCACCACGTAGACGGTGATGTCGAACGGCGAGCCGGGCTTGGGCACCGCGACCGGCTCGGTGTCCAGGCCGGTCAGCGCCAGCCGGGGCGGGGCGAAGTTGAGCACGTTGAACAGCACCTGCACCAGCGGCGCGCGGGACGTGTCCCGCCCGACGCCGAGCGCCTCCACGATCCGCTCCAGCGGGGCGCCCGGGTGGGCGGTCGCGTCGTGCAGCTCGCCCGCGCACCGGTCGACCAGCTCGGCGAAGCTGGCCCCGCCGCCGCGCACCCGCACGGGCACGGTGTCGATGAAGAAGCCCACCACGTCGTCGAAGGCGGCCAGCCGGCGGTCGGCGACGATCGCGCCGACCACGTGGTCGTCGCGGCCGGTGAGCCGGCGCAGCAGTTCGCCGAAGCCGGCCAGCAGCACCGCCGCCACGGTGGTGCCGCGCCGCTCGGCCAGCTCCCGCACCCCGCGGTCGCACGCCTCGGGCAGCCGCACCGCCGCCTCGGCGCCGGCGTAGGTGGCCACCGCCGGCCGGGGCCGGTCGCGGGGCAGCTCCAGCACCGTCGGCACGTCGCGCAGGTGCGCCACCCACCAGTCCAGGTCGGCCGCGCCGCGCCGCCGGTCCCGCTCGGCCCGCCAGACGGCGTAGTCGGCGTACGTGGCGGACAGCGCGGGCAGCGCCGGAGCGCCGCCCAGCAACGCCCGGTCGTACGCCGCCGCGAGGTCGTCGTAGAGCAGCTTCTCCGACCAGCCGTCGAACACCGCGTGGTGCAGGGTGATCGCCAGGACGTGCTCGTCCGGCCCGAGCCGGTAGACGGTCACCTGCCAGGGCGGCCCGGTGGCCAGGTCGAAGGAGTGCGCCGCCCCGGCGGCGAGCATCCCGGCCAGCTCGGCTTCGGCGTCGGCGCTGCCGCTCAGGTCGACCACCGGGACGGCCACGTCGGTCGGCTCCTCGCAGACCGCGTACGGCACGCCGGCGGTCTGCGGGATGCGCCAGCGCAGCACGTCGTGCCGCTCGACGACCGCCCGCAGCGCGGCGCCGAGGGCGACCGTGTCCAGCGGGCCGCGCAGCCGGTGCGCCACCGCGATGTTGTACGGGGCGCTGGACGGAGCGAGCTGGTCGACGAACCACAGCCGGCGCTGCGGCGGGGAGAGGGTGGGCGGGTTGCCGGTGGTCAACCCGTCGCCGTCGGCCGGGGCGGCGGCGGTGATCCGCTCCACCAGGCCGGCCAGGGTGCGGCCGGTGAACACGTCCCGGGTGTCGACGTGCCGGCCCAGCTCGGCCCGGAGCGCGGCGACCAGGCGCATCGCGGCGATGGAGTTGCCCCCGGCGGCGAGGAAGTCGGTCTCCGGGGTGGGCGCCGCGCCGAGCAGACGGCCCCAGATCCGGGCCACCGCCGCCTCGACCGGCTCGTCGACGTCGACCGGCCCGGCGGGAGCCGGGGCGGCGGCCGGGGCGGCCAGCGCCCGCAGCGCCGGCCGGTCCAGCTTGCCGGTGGTCGGGCTCACCGGCAGGTCGTCGCGGCGCAGCACCCGGGCCGGCAGCATCGCGGCGGTCAGCCGGGGCAGGGCGTACGCCCGCAGCCGCTCGTCGTCCGGGGCGTCGGCCGGGGTGAGGAAGGCGACCAGTTCGGTGCCGGCCGGGCCGGGAACCGCCTCCACGGCGACCTGCCGCACGCCGGGCAGGCCGGCCAGCACGGCCTCCACCTCGCCCAGCTCGATCCGCTGGCCCCGGATCTTGACCTGCCGGTCGAGCCGGCCCAGGTAGACGATCCGGCCGTCCGGGTCCTGCCGCACCAGGTCGCCGGTGCGGTAGAGCCGCTCCCCCGGGTCGCCGAACGGGTCGGGGACGAAGCGCTCGGCGGTCAGGCCGGGCCGGCCGAGGTAGCCGTCGGCCAGGCCCGGGCCGCCGATCAGCAGCTCGCCGGCCTCACCCGGGGGCACCGGGCGCAGCTCGGCGTCCACCACGTACGCGCGGTGGTTGGGCAGCGGGCGGCCGATCGGCACCGGGTCGGTCTCGGCGGCGGTCAGCTCGCCGCTGACCGCGAGCACGGTGGTCTCGGTCGGGCCGTACCCGTTGAGGAAGAGCCGGCCGGGGGCCCAGCGGGCGGCCAGCTCGGCCGGCACCGCCTCACCGCCGCAGAGCACCACCCGCCAGGCCGGCAGGTCGGCCGGGTCCAGCATGGACAGCACGGTCGGCGTGATGAAGCCCCAGTTCACCTCGTGCGCGGCGATGAACCGGGCCAGCCGGACGGGGTCGGCCCGGTCGTCGGCGCCGAGGAGCTGGACGGCGCCGCCGAGCAGCAGCGGCACGAAGAGGTCCATGGTGGCCGCGTCGAAGCCGAGCGAGGCGATGCCGAGGCTGCGCACGCCCGCGTCCGCGCCGGTCATCGCGACGCAGCCGGTGACGAACTCGACCACGTTGCGGTGGGTGGTGAGCACGCCCTTGGGCCGGCCGGTGGAGCCCGAGGTGAACAGCACGTACGCGGGGTCGCCGGGGCGGGCCGGGCACGGGGCCAACGGCGCCGGCCCGGGCAGGCCGAGCGCCTCGACGCCCGGCACGTCGCCGAACTCGGCCACGGCGGCGTCGCCGACGACCACGGACACCCCCGCGTCGGCGGCGATCTCCCGCAGCCGCTGGCGGGGGCCGCCCGGCTCCAGCGGCACGTAGCAGCCGCCGGCCAGCAGCACCCCGAGCACGGTCGCGACGAGGTCGGGGTTGCGGGCCCCGCAGACGCCGACCCGGGCCTGCCGGCCGACGCCGCGCCCGCGCAGCGCGGCGGCCACCCCGGCCGCCCGGCCGAGCAGCTCGGCGTAGGTGAGCCGGGTGTCCCACTGGCGCACCGCGACCGCGTCCGGGGTGCGGGCGGCCTGCGCGGCGATCAGCTCGGCCAGCGTCGCGTCCGGCCACGGCAGGGTCTCCCCGTGGACGGCGCTGATGGACAGGATGTCGGTCACCCGTTCTCTCCCCGGTAGCTCACTGGATCGGTGATCTGCAACCGCAGCTCGCTGACGTAGCCACGCCCCTGCGCGTCGGTCACCCAGGCGTCCGCCGGGTCCGGCAGCAGCTCGCTGACCGTCACGGTGACGTCGGGGCCGCTCTTCGTGGCGGCGTCGACCATGGCGCAGAGGGACTGGGCGTGCAGCGGGGCGGTGAGGTCGACGTAGCAGGGCTTGATCTCGGTGCCCACCTTGACGAAGACCCGCTCGGGCAGCCCGAGCCGGGCCCGCCAGCGGCGGACCGCCAGGAACCGCTCGGCCTCGCCGGTGACGCCGGCCAGGCCGGTCTCCGCCACCGTCGTCCGCCAGGTCTGCCGCGCCACGACCAGCCGGTCGATGGTGATCCGGGGGGTGTGCGGGGCCGGCGCGAGGAGCTTGAAGCTGTCGAGCAGCAGCGCGCCGAGCAGGTTGGCGAAGATCTCCATCAGCGGCCAGCGGCTGCCGTCCGGCAGCACCGCGAGCCACTCGTCGCCGCCGTTCTCCACCCGCGCCTCGGTGGCGCGGACCAGCCGGTCGATGTCGGCGCCCCGGGCCGTGTCGATGCCGAACTGGCGGTCCAGGGGACCGTTGAGGGCGTACGTGATGCGGGTGGTCATCCGCGGGAAGCTCTCCGGGTAGAGCACCCGCGCCCGGGCCGGCCCGAGCTCGGCGTCCAACGCGGCCCGCAGCGCCGGCTGGTCGGGGTGGAACGGGGTCAGCACCGCGCTGTCGAACGGGACGTAGGCCGGGTGCAGCTCGCCGAGGACGAGCAGGAAGTCCCCCCGGTTGAGCGCGTCCAGCCCGGCGGCGCTGATCTGCACGTCCGGGCTGTGGATGCGGGCGGACGGCCAGCCGGGGCGGTCGGCGGCGAACAGGGTGCGGGCCCGCCCGGCCAGGTCGGCGCTGCGCAGCCGCAGCTCGGGCTGTCCCGGGACCACCGCGTCCAGGCCGATCAGCTCCGCCCAGCGGGCGGTCAGCCCGGCGCCGGCCCGGGCGATCGGGCCGTCCGGTGCGAGCAGCAGCCCCTGGGCCAGCGCCCAGACGTCGGCCAGCCGCGCCGGCCCGTCGCCGCGCAGCTCGGCGTGCAGCTCCGCGAAGATCCGCTCGCCGGCGGCGCCCACCTCGGCGGTCAGCCAGCGGGCGGCCGTCAGCACGATCGCCAGCGGCTCGGCCAGGGCGTCCAGCACCCGGGAGCCGACCGTGAAGTCCAGGTCGCGGGCGGTCTCCTCGTAGAGCACCGTGCGGCCGGCGTACATCTGCCCGGCCTGGCGGGTGGCGGGCCGGCCGGTGACCTCGGTGAACTCGGCGTTCAGCGCGGCGAGCGCGGCGCCGAGCCGTTCGGGGTCCCCGGCCGCCGCGGCGACCGCGTCGCGCGCCGCGCGCAGCCGGTCGAACGCGACCGCCACCTCGGCGCGGACCTGTGCGTCGCCGATCGCGTCGATCCGCTCCACCAGCACGCGCTCGGCCTGCGGGCTGACCGGCAGGCCGGCGTCCCAGGTCAGCAGGTCCCGCTCGACCAGCCGGTCGAGCAGCAGATATCCGTCGTCGGCGCTGCGCAGACCGGTCGCCCCGTCGGCCAGCAGCCGCTCGACCAGGGTGACCGCCGGGGTGCGCCCGTCGCAGGCGGCGAGCAGCCGGGCCTCCACGGCGGTCAGCTCCGTCGGCGGGAGCAGCGGCCGGCTGACCTGCCGGTCGGACAGGCTCAGGTGCGGCGGCAGCGTCGGCGCCCACCAGCGCCGCACCGCCAGGTCGTCGGCGAGCCGGTCGGCGTACGCGATCAGCGCCCACGCCTCGAAGTGGACCTGGCGCCGGGACACCAGCGCCGGCCCCGGCCGCAGCCGCGTGGTCGGCTCGTCCGGGTCGAGCCGACCCCAGCAGACCGGGCCGAAGAAGCCGATCGTCTCCGCCTTGCCGCAGTAGCGCTGCCAGTAGCGCAGCAGGCTCAGCTCGCGCTTGCGGCGGCGGACGTTGCGGACGGCCGGGTCGGTGCGCAGCAGGCCGTCCAGCGCGATGAGCATCTCCGCGTTCTGCCAGGTGACCGCCTCGCGCAGCAGCGGGTCGGCGGCGATCTCGTTGGCCACCGCGGAGCCGTCCAGCAGCGCCGTCGCGAACGCCTTGTCGAACGGCTCCGCCTCGCCCTCGCCGCGGAGCAGGGCGTCGGCGGCGGCCGCCGCCTCGGGCGCGGCGAAGGCCGCCAGCCCGGCGGCCGGGAAGCCGGCGGTACGCAGGACGACGTCGCGCCACACCGACCAGCCGGTGTCGCCGAGCGGGATCTTGTGGCTCATCGGCCGCCCTCCCGCTCGTCGGCGTCCACGATGTGCAGCCGCAGTTCGCTGAAGTAGCGCCGGCCGGCCGCGTCGGGCACCCAGGCGTCCGCCGCCGTGGGCAGCATCTCGCTGACCGCCAGCGAGGCGTCGTCGCCGCCGTCGGTGCGGGCGGCCCGCACCATGGCGCAGAACATGTTGGCGAACGCCGGACTGCTGAGATCCACGAAGCAGGGCTTGGTCTCGGTGCCGAGCTTGATGTAGACCTGCTCGGGCAGCCCGAGGCGGCGGCGCCAGTCCCGGACCGCGAGGAACCGTTCCCGCTCGCCGGTGACCGTGGCGAGCCCGCTCTCGCCGACCGTCGTCCGCCAGGTCTGCCGCGCCACCACCAGCTCGCCGACCGTGATCCGGGGCGTGTACGGCGCGGGGCTGACCAGCTTGAACCCGTCGACGGCGTGCGCGCTGAGCAGCGGGGAGAACAGCTCGGGCAGCGTCCAGCGCTGCCCGTCCGGGGCGGTGGCGACCAGCCGGCCGCCGGACTCGGCGACGGTCAGGTCGACCGTGGGCAGCACCCGGTCGGGGTCGGCGCCGGGTGCGGGCGCGAAGGCCAACTGCCGGTCCGTCGGCCCGGTGAGCGCCTCGGCGACCCGGCTGGTGCGCCGGGGCCAGTCGTTCGGGACGAGCAGCCGGATCCGCCGCTCGCCGAGGTCCTCGGTCAGCGCGTCGCGCAGCCGGTCCACGTCGGGGTGCGACGGGGTGAAGACCTGGCAGTCGAAGGACGCCCAGGCGGCGTGCAGCTCGCCGAGGACCACGGTGTAGTCGCCGCGCGCCAGCGCCTCCGCGTCGGCGGCGCAGATCTGCAGGTCGGGGCTGTGCAGCCGGGCGTTGGGCCAGGCCGGCCGCTCGGCCGGGAACGCCTCGGCGACCCGGGCGGCCAGGTCGGCCACCGGCAGCCGGACCTCCGCCGTCCCGGCCGGCAGCGTGGCCAGGCCGAACAGTCCGGCCCAGCGGTCGGCGAACTCGGCGGCGACCGCGTCGACCGGCCGGGGGCCGTCGCCCCAGAACATGCCCTGCGCCAGGAACCAGAGGTCGGCCAGGGACACCGGGCCGCCGCCCGCCTCGGCGCGCAGTTCGTCGTACAGCTCGCGGAACGCCGCGTCGTACGCCCGCTCCAGCGCGTCGACCAGCCAGCGGGCCGCCTGGAGCAGCACCGCGAGCGGGGCGGCGATCCGGTCGAGCAGCGGCTTGCCGAAGACCACGTCGAGGTCCCGGCTGGTGTCCTCGTAGCAGAGGGTGCGGCCGGCGTACATCTGGCCGGCGCGGCGGCGCGGGGGCTGCCCGGTCAGCTCGGTGAAGGTCGCGTCGAGCGCGTCCAGGGCGGCGCCGAGCCGCTCCGGGTCGCCGGCGGCGGCGGCCACGGCGTCCCGGGCGGCGCACAGCCGGTCGAAGCCGGCGCGGGCGTCCTGCCGCGCGGGCTCGTCGCCGATCTCCTCGATCCGCCGCCGCAGCACGTCCTCCGCGTCGGGGCTCACCGGCAGCCCCGCGTCCCAGGTGATCAGCTCGCGCTCGACCAGCCGGTCCAGCAGCGCGTAGCCGTCCTCCGCCCGGCGCAGCCCGATCGCCGGGTCGGCGACCAGCTCGCGGGCCGGGCGCCGGCCGTCGGCGGCGGCCAGCAGCGCCGCCTCCACGGGGGTGAGCGGCACCGGCGGCCGGCCGGGCCGGTGGACGGTGCGGTCGGCGAGGCTCAGCTGCGGGCAGAGCATCGGCGCCCACCAGGCACGCACCGCCACGTCCCGGCCGATCCGGTCGGCGTAGGCGCTGAGCGCCCAGGACTCGAACCACACCCAGCGGCGCCGGGTCAGGCCCGGACCGGGGCGCACGTCGGCGGTCTCCGGGCGCGCCGGGTCGAGGGTGACCCAGCAGCTCGGGCCGAAGAAGCCGACCGTCTCGTTCTTGCCGCAGTACCGCTGCCAGTACTTCAGCAGGGCACGCTCCCGGTCCCGCCGCCGCACGTTGCGCGCCGGATCGGGGCCGCCCCGCGCCAGGCCGTCCAGCGCGACCACGGCGCCCCGGTTCTGCCAGGTGACCGCCTCCCGCAGCAGCGGATCGGCGGCCAGCTCGGTGATCCGCCGCCCGGTCGCCGTCAGCGCCTCGGCGAACTCCTTGTCGTACCGCTCGGCGCCGTCGCCGGTGGCGAGCAGTTCGTCGGCGGCCGCCGCGGCCTGCGGAGCGGACAGCATGGTCAGGCCGTCGGCGGGAAAGCCGGTGGTACGCAGGATGGCGTCCCGCCACACCGACCAGCCGGTGTCGCCGAGCGGCACCCGATGCCCGCCCGCCACCGCGCCGTTCCCGACCGTCGCCGCCGGCGGGACGGCAGCCGCCGGCTCCGGGTCGGCCGCCACGGCCCCGTCCAGGTCGGCACGGATCGCGGCGAGCAGGTCGGGGAGCCGGTCGTTGAGGAAGAAGTGCCCACCCTCGATCTCGTGCAGGGTGAAGCCGGCGGCGGTGTGCTCCCGCCACGCGTCGCTGTGCTCCCGGCGGACGGCGCGGTCGTGCCGGCCGCTGAACGCCACGATCGGCACCGGCAGCGGCTCGCCCGGGGTGTAGCGGTAGCTGTCGACCCGCCCGAAGTCGGCGCGCAGCAGCGGCAGCAGCAGCTCGACCAGCTCGGGGTGCGCCAGCAGCTCGGCCGGCAGCCCGCCGCCGTCGCCCAGGCGGCGCAGCAGCTCGTCGTCGTCCACCCTGGACAGCCCGTCGAAGAGGCTGGGCGCGGTGACGTGCGGGGCGCGGGCGCCGCCGACGTAGAGCCGCAGCGGCAGCGGACGGCCGGCGCGGCGCAACTCGCGGACCACCTCGAAGCCGACCCGGCCGCCCATCGAGTGGCCGTAGATCGCGTACGGGCCGCGGACCCGGTCGGCGATGGCGGACGCGACGTCCACCACCCGGAACTCCGGGTCCTCGCTGATCCGGTTCTCCCGCCCGGGCAGCTGCACCGGCAGCACCTCGACGTCCGGCCCGATCTCCTCCTGCCACCGGCGGAAGACGCTCGCGCCGCCGCCGGCGTAGGGCAGGCAGAACAGTTGCACCGGCGCCGGTTCACGACGGCCGGCGGAGACGAACCAGTTCACCGCGCACCTTTCTGAGGGGGGTCGATCCAGTACCGCTGACGTTGGAACGGATAGGTGGGCAGCCCGGTGCGCCGGACCGAGCCCTCGGGGTGCAGCGCCGCCCAGTCCACGTCCCGGCCGGCGACCCAGGCCGTCGCCAGCTCGCGCAGCTCGCCGGGCTCGCCGGCCAGCCGGGCGTCGGTGGCGAGCAGTTCGTCCAGCGCGGCGACGGCGCCGGCGGGGTCGGCCGCCACCACGGCCGCCCGGCAGCCGAACGCGCGCCGACCGAGGGCGAGGGTGGCAGCCACGTCGGCGAGCGCCGGGGCGGCCCCGGCGAGGTGCTGCCGCAGCCGGGTCAGCGCCGCCCGCAGCGCCGCCGGGGTCCGCGCCGACACCGGCAGCAGGTACGCGGGCGCGTCCGCGCCGTCGACCGGCTCGGCCGGGGGCGGCTGCTCGACCACCACGTGCGCGTTCGTGCCGCCCAGCCCGAACGAGCTGACCCCGGCCACGCGACGGGTCGCCTCGGGCCAGTCCCGTGCCTTGGTCGGCACGTAGAACGGACCGCCGGCCAGGTCGATCTCCGGGTGCGGGCGGGTGAAGTGCAGGTTCGGCGGGATGACGCCGTGCTGCACGGCGAGTACGGCCTTGATCAGCCCGGCGATGCCGGCGCCCGCGTCGAGGTGGCCGATGTTGGTCTTCACCGAGCCGAGCGCGCACGTCTCGGCGGGCCCGGCGCCGGCGTACACCTCGTGCAGCGCGGCGACCTCGATGGCGTCGCCGAGCGGCGTGCCGCTGCCGTGGGCCTCGATGAAGCGGACCTCACCGGGGGCGACCTCCGCCGCGGCGAGCGCGCCGGCGACGGCGGCGGCCTGCCCGGCGGGCCCGGGAACGGCGAACCCGGCGCGGTCGGCGCCGTCGTTGGTGACGGCCCAGCCGGGCAGGATCGCGTAGATCCGGTCGCCGTCGGCCTGGGCGTCGGCGAGCCGGCGCAGCGCGACCACACCGGCGCCGGAGCCGAAGCCGGCGCCGGCGGCGGCCTCGTCGAAGGCGCGGCAGCGGCCGTCCGGGGAGGCCAGACCACCCGGGGTGTGCCGGTAGCGGGGCCAGGTGACGTTCACCCCGCCGGCCAGGGCGATGTCGCACTGGTAGTCGGCGAGGCTCTGCGCGGCGAGGCAGACCGCGACCAGCGAGCTGGAGCAGGCGCTCTGCACGGCGACCGCCGGCCCGGTCAGGCCCAGCCGGTAGGCCACCTGCCCGGGCAGATGGTCGGTGAACTGCCGGCCGACGAGCCGGGCCTCCCAGTCGTCGGGGTCGACGTCGCCGACCACGGCCGGGTTGTCCATGAGGTGGAACAGGAAGTACCGGTTGGCGGAGGTGGCGGCGTAGACGCCGACCAGCCCGGGGAACCGGGCCGGGTCGTGCCCGGCGTCCTCCAGGGCCTCCCAGGCCGTCTCGAGGAAGAGCCGCTGCTGCGGGTCGGTGCGGGCCGCCTCGTCGGCGCCGAAGGAGAAGAACTCGGCGTCGAAGTCGGCCACCCCGTCCAGCCGGCCGGCCGCCTTGACGTGCCGGGGGTCGGCGCGCAGGCCGGGGCCGATGCCGAGGGCGGCCAACTCCTCGTCGCTGTGGTCGTGGATGGAGTCCACGCCGGCGCAGAGGTTCCACCAGAAGGTACCGACGTCGGGCGCGCCCGGGAACCGGCCGGCGAGGCCGACCACGGCGATCTCGTCGCCCGTGTACTCCCGGGCGGCGGTCGCCGGGGCGACCGGGGCGGGCACGGCCGGCGCGCGGACCGGCTCCGGCGGGGTGTCGACGAGCCGGGCCTGGGCGGCCACGGTCGGGTGCTCGAAGAGCCGCAGCATCGGCAGCCGCACCCCGAACCGCTCGGCGAGCCGCTGCTGCACCCGACCGAGCAGCAGCGACTGGCCGCCGACGTCGAAGAAGCTGTCGGAGCGGCCGACGGCCGGGCGGCCGAGCACCTCGCACCAGATGTCGTGCACGATCCGCTCGGTGGGTGTGGCCGGCGCCTCCCCGGCGGGCACGTCCCGGGCCGGGTCGGGCAGCGCCCGCTCGTCGATCTTGCCGGTGACGGTGAGCGGGAACTCGTCGACCACGACCACCGCGCGCGGCAGCGCGTACTCCGGCAGCCGTCGGGCGAGGGCGTCGCGCAGGGCCGCCGGGTCCAGCGCGGCACCGCCCGGCCGGGCGTACGCGAGCAGCTCGCCGTCGCGCGCGATGGCGCGGACCCCGGCGACGCCCGGCTGGTCGGCGAGCACGGCCTCGATCTCGGTCAGCTCGACGCGGAACCCGCGTACCTTCACCTGCCGGTCGAGCCGGCCGAGGCAGACGAGGTCGCCGCCGGACAGCCGCGCGCCGAGGTCCCCCGTCCGGTACGTCGGCACGCCGTCGGGGTCGACGGCGAACCGGTCGCTGTCCTGGCCGAGGTAGCCGGGGGCGAGGTGCCGGCTGCGCACCACGATCTCGTCGCCCTCGCCGAGGCGCAGCTCGTACCCGGGCAGCGCGGTGCCGATCGGCAGCGGCCCGGTGGCGGCGGGGTCGGCGTCGGCGAGCGGCAGCGCGTACCGGGCGGCGAAGGTCATCTCCGTGGCGCCGTAGCCGTTGACCAGCACGCAGTCGGGGGCGAAGCGGTCCCGTCCGCGGGCCGCGTCGGCGTGGGTGGCCTGCTCGCCGCCGAGCAGCACGACCCGCACCCGGTCGAGGCGGGGGCCGGGGGTGTCGAGCAGGAAGCGGTAGACGGTCGGGGTGGAGTGGTAGACGGTGACCCCGTGCCGGGCGAGCTGCTCGACGGCGTGGGCGAGGCCGTGCCGGCGCAGCTCCACCGGGACTACGGCGGCCCCGGCGAGCAGCGCCGGGTACAGGTCGGGGATCGCCGCGTCGAAGCTGAACGAGGCGAGCAGGCTGAGCCGGTCCGCCGGGCCGATCTGGAGGGCCGCGATCTGGTTGTCCACCACGTGCAGCAGGTTGCGGTGGGTCTGGCCGACCGCCTTCGGCACGCCGGTGGAGCCGGAGGTGAACAGCACGTACGCCAGCGCGTCCGGGTCGACGGGCACGGGCCGCAGCGGCGCGGCCGCGAGGTCGTCGACGGTCAGCACCCGGACGGCCGGCCGGTCGGCGGTGAGCCGATGGGCCAGCCCGGCGTGCTCCGCTCCACACAGGACGGTGCCGACCTCCGCGGCGGCGAGCATGTGCCGCAGCCGCTGCTCCGGGAAGCCCGGATCCAGCGGCACGTACGCGCACCCGGCGGCGAGCGTGCCGAGGATGGCGGCGATGGTCGCGGGCCCGTGCCCGGTGAGCAGGGCGACCCGGTCGCCCGGCCGGCACCCGGCAGCGGCGAGCGCGGCGGCGTGCCCGCCCGCGGCGCCGGCGAGCGCGGCGTAGCTGAGCGGAGCGGCCTCGCCGAGGACGGCCGGCTGGTCGGGCCGACGGGCGGCGACAGCGCTGAAGCGATTGATTACCGTCGGTTCTGCCATGTCAACGCTTGGTGGCGGACCCGCTGATGGACAGCGTGCAGCGTTTGACAAACGCAACCATCGATCCCCCCCAGGACTTCACAATGGAAGCAGCATAAGGCTCGATACCTGGCGGGAAAGATCATCGTTTAGAGTCCATCCGAACAGTCGACGGACCCCTCACGCAACGGATGGGTAAAACAGTCCGATCATCCCTCTGGCGCGTAGAGGAGTTTCCGTCTACTTGCGAACCGGCCGGTGATTCTCCGGCTAGAAGGCGCGTGAACCCTCAGTCTTCCTGCGATCGGGGTCGATGTCCACAGACGACTTTGTGAACGACGGATGACAGGCTGGGTCGTCAGCTGTCATATGGCGGGCGAGGGATCGGCTGGCTCGTGGCGTCGAAGTCCCCGGGCAGCCGGGCGACCATGTCGCGGAACTCGTCGACGGTGACCGCCTCCCGCAGGGTGGCGAAGACGGCTCCGGTGCCGACCCGGGCGGTGGCCTCGTCCACCCCGGCCCGCTCCCCCACGCGGCGCAGGAACTCCGCCGGTCCGAGGGGGTCCGGTCGGCCGTCGGCCGGGTCCGGTGCGGCCAGGTAGCCGTCCAGCTCGTCGGGGAGGTGCCCGGCCAGGTCGCCCGACCGGCCGCCGGTCATCCGCTCCACCATCGTCTGCAGCACGGCGCGGGCGATCGTGGCGGACTGCGCGGTCGACAGCCCCGCCCGGCGGGACACCGCGTCGACGAATAGGGGAAACCGCACGGCGCCCTCCTGTCGTCACCGGCCCCGCGCATACCCGCGCCCGCCGCCGGCAAACGACCCGCCCGCGCGGGCCACCGCCTGACTGCCACCCGCGGACGACCCGGCGCCGCCCACGCGCGCCACCGCCTGCCCGCCCGCCATCGGCCGCCTCCGTGGTGGGCCGAGGACGACGCCCGGTCACGCCGGTGCGCACGGTGCCGCGCGCCCGGGTGGCCGGCGGGCGCCGAGCGGCAGGGCTCAGCCGGTCCGGTCGTCGGCGAGGACGTCGAGCAGCAGCGCGGCGGTCCAGCCGAAGGCGGGCGAGCCGAGCCCGGCGCCGGTGTCCGGGTGGAAGTACTCGTGGCAGCCGGAAAGGGCCACCAGCTCGATCATCGAATCGCGCAGACCGGCCGCCAGGTCGGGACGGCCGTGGGTGAGCAGCCCCCGGCGCACCAGCCAGTTGACGTTCATCCAACTCGGCCCGCGCCAGTAGCGCAGCGGCTCGAAGTCCGCCGCCGTGCGGTCGTGGCTGGGCAGCGGCCGGTCCATCCGGGCGGCCAACCCGAACCGCGGCGAGCACGCCTCGGCGACCAGCGCCGTGGCCTGCCGGGCGGGCAGGTCGGGCAGGATCAGCGGGACGAGGCCGAGCACCGTCCGGGCCGGCACGAGGCGGTCGGCGCGCAGGTCCCGGGGCTGGAAGGTGCCGGTCGTGGGGTCGTACAGCCGGCGCACCAGGGCCTCGGTGATCCGGGCGGCGCGCTCCCGGTGCGGGCCGGGGTCGGCCCCGACCACCGGCGCGATCCGGGCCAGCGCGTGCTCGGCGGCGCCCATCGCCGCGTTGAGCAGCGGACACTCCACGAGGAACGGATGGTGGGCGGCCAGTTCCGCGTCCCGGTAGCGGTGCTGCCGGTAGGACGCCACGATCGCGACGTAGCGCGCGTAGTCGAGGTCGGTGGGGCGGTGCGCGGCGTCGGCGTGCGTGGTGTCGTGCCGGCGGTACGCGCGCATGACGGCGGCGTCGGCGGGCACCGCCGCCATCGGCGCGTCCCAGGCGGGGCTGTTGTCCAGCCCGGACTCCCACGGGTGGACGATGCAGGCCAGCCCGCCCCCGCCGACGTCCCGGCGGGTGGCCAGGTAGCGTTGCTGCGCCACCAGCCCGGGATAGAGCCGGCGCAGCGCGGCCCGCCCGTCCTCGGAGGGGCACCGGCGGTACGCCAGCCACGCGGCGGGCGCGTGCACCGGCGGCTGGACCAGCCCGGACGTGGCGGCGGCCGGGGCGCCCTCGGCGAGGGCCGAGTCCCAGAACTCCGGCCCCGGGAAGTACGAGCCGACCCGCAGCGCCGGGTTGAACACGATGTGCGGCACCCGCCCGTCGGCCCACTGGGCCCGGAACAGGCTCGCCAGCTCCCGCCAGGCGCGGTCGGGGCGGACGTGGGCCCAGCCGAGCGCGATGAACGCCGAGTCCCAGCTCCACTGGTGCGGGTAGAGGGTGCGCGAGGGCACGGTGTGGTCGTGCTCCCAGTTGCCGTCGAGGGTGGCGACGGCGAGCTGGCGCAGCGCCGCGCCGTCCCGGGCGCCGCCGTCCCGGGCCCCGCCGTCGGCGGCCGTCCCGGTGCCCGGGCCGCCGTCCGCGGTGTCGGTGCTCATGCCGCCGCCTGCCGGGGCTGCGCGTGTCGGAGCACGGCGGCGGCCTGGTGCAGGGCGCGGACCGGATCGCCCCGCAGCCGGCACTCCAGCGCCAGCCAGCCCCGGTAGTCGATCTCCAGCAGGGTGCGCACCAGGGCCGGCCAGTCGAGGTGGCCGGCGCCCGGCTGGTAGCGGTTGGAGTCGCTGACCTGGACGTGCCCGAGATAGGGCGCGGCGGCGCGCAGGGCCCGGTGCACGTCGTCCTCCTCGATGTTCATGTGGAAGGTGTCCGCCGCCACCCGCACCGAGGGCAGCCCGACGGCCGCGCAGAGGGTCACCGCGTCGTCGAGCCGGTTGACCATGTGGTCCTCGTACCGGTTCAGCGGTTCCAGGAAGAGGGTGACCCCCTCGGCGCGGGCGTGCTCGCCCAGCTCGCCGAGGGCGTCGAGGAGCACCTGCCGGTCGCCGGCGGGCGAGCGGGGCGGCTCGAACGGCGGCAGCCGCCGGGAGAACATCCCCCACGCCGCCGGGGTCATCGCGCCGACGCCGCCGAGCTCGGCGATCACCGAGAGCTGCGAGCGCAGGTTGCGCACCGCGTCGCGGGACCGCTCGGCGTCGAAGTCGCCGATGAAGTGGTCCATCTCGACACAGACGGTGGGCATGACCACCCCGGCCGCCCGCGCGCGGCGCAGCTCCGGCAGCCGGCGGGCGAGACCGAGGTCGCCCCGGCCGCGCAGCTCGATCGCGTCGTAGCCGAGCGCGGTGGCGAGCGCGTACTTCTGGATCAGGTCGGTGCCCGGCAGGAGCTGCTCCTGACAGGCCAGTGGGATCGTCATCTAGAACCTCAGCACCACTTGGAGGGCGTCACCGTCACCGCGGTCGAGCAGCGCCAGCGCGTCGGCCACCGCGCTGGCGTCCACGACGTGGCTCACCAGCGGCAGCGGGTCGACGCTGCCCTCGGCCACCAGGTCCATGAAGGTGTGTGCGACGCGGGCTCCGGTCCACCGGCCGGCCATGCCGGGTGCCGGGGTCGGCCCGGAGACCTGGGCCGCCACCAGCTGGATCCGGTTGTGGTGGAACTCCTCACCCAGGCCGAGCCCGTCGGCCTGCCCCTGGTAGAAGCCGGCGGCCACGACGCGGCCGGCGTGGGTGGTGGAGCGGATCGCCTCGTGCAGCGCCGGGTAGGCCCCGGACAGCTCGAGGCAGACGTCCGCGCCCCGGCCGCCGGTGGCCCGGCGCAGCACGGCCGCGGCCGACTCGGCGCCCGCGTCGACCGCGATGCGCGCGCCGAGGCGGGTGGCGTGCACGAGCCGGGCGGGCACCCGGTCGACGGCGACCACCCGAGCGCCGGAGAGGGCGGCGAGGCGGGTGGCGAGCAGCCCGATGACGCCCTGCCCGAAGATGCCGACCCAGTCGCCGAGGTGCAGGTCGCCGGCGAGCACGGCGGTGAGGGCGATCGCCCCGGGGCGGGCGAAGACGGCCGCGAGCGGATCCAGCCCGGCGGGCAGCGGGTGCACCGCCTCGGCGGCCACGACCGCCTCGGCGCGATGCCCCCAGATGCCCCAGACCACCTCTCCCGCCCGCCGGCCGGCCACGTCGGACGCGACCTCGACGACCTCGCCGACCTCCTCGTAGCCGAAGCCCACCAGCGGGTACGGCACGGAGGTCTGCCGGGGCACGAACATCCGGCTGACGTCGTCCCAGTCCTTGCTCAGCCGGGGGTTGCTGCCCCGGTAGAGGGTGAGCTCGGTGCCGGCCGAGATGCCGGAGTAGCAGGTGCGGACACGGACCTGTCCGGGCCCGAGCGGATCCGGGGGGCAGGGCTCGAGGCTGATCCGTCGGGGCCCGGCCAGAGAGACAACCCAGTTGACCATGAGTCACATCCCGGTAGCACTGGGTTCCATCGTAGGCAGAAAATCGGTATATGTCTTGTAATTGATCAATCGAAGGCGTTGAATCCCTTGTATACCCTTCGAGAGGAGTGCCACCGATGTCAGCACCTCCGATGCGGATACTCGCCGCCACCCTGATCATGGCAGTCACCGGGGTCAGCCTGCTGGCCTGCGGCGACGAAGAAACCGACAGCGACAGCAAGAAGATCACCGTGTGGAGCCTGGAGGACGTGGCCGACCGGGTCACCGCCACCAAGGCGATCATCGCGGACTTCACCGCCAGGACCGGGATCACGGTCGACCTGGTCACCGTGAACGAGGACCAGTTCCCCTCGCTGATCGCCTCCAGCGCCGCCGCCGGCGAGTTGCCCGACGTGGTCGGCTCGGTGTCGCTGGCCGGGGTACGCACCCTCGCCGGCAACGAACTGCTGCACCCCTCGGCGAACGCGGAGGTCGTCGAGGCGCTCGGCCGGCAGACGTTCTCGCCGCGCGCGCTCGAACTGACCGCCGACGACGGCAGACAACTCTCCGTGCCCAGCGACGGCTGGGGTCAGCTGCTCGTCTACCGCAAGGACCTGTTCGACGCCGCCGGGCTGCCCGCCCCCGACACGTACGAGAAGATCGCCGCCGCCGCCACGAAGCTGAACACCGGCGACGTCGCCGGCATCACCGCCGCCACCGCCCCCGGTGACGTGTTCACCCAGCAGACCTTCGAACACCTGGCGCTGGCCAACAACTGCCAGCTCACCGACGACGCCGGGGCCGTGAAGCTGGACTCCGCCGAGTGCGTCGAGGCGTTCCGGTTCTACGGCGACCTCATGCGCACCAGCTCCGTGAAGGGCGCGCAGGACGTGGACACCACGCGGGCCACCTACTTCGCCGGCAAGGCGGCCATGCTGATCTGGTCGCCGTTCATCCTCGACGAGCTGGCCGGGCTGCGCAACGACGCCAGGCCGACCTGCCCACAGTGCCAGGCCGACCCGACGTACCTGGCGAAGAACAGCGGCTTCGTCACCGCGATCAAGGGCCCGAACGGCGCCGCGCCGGCCCAGTACGGCGAGATCAGCTCGTGGGCGGTGCTCGACGGCGCCGCCGACTCGGCGAAGTCGTTCGTGGAGCACATGCTCGGCGACGCCTACCCGCGCTGGTTCGGCATGTCCCCCGAGGGGCGCTTCCCCGTCCGCAAGGGCACCGCGGCCGAGCCGGAGAAGTTCCTCACCGCCTGGAACGCCAGCCAGGCCGGGGTGGACGCCAAGAAGCCGCTCGCCGACGTGTACGGCGAGGAGGTGCTCGCCGGCCTGCGGCGCAGCCCGGACACCTTCCAGCGCTGGGGCCTCACCCAGGGCCAGGGCAAGCTGGTCGGCGCGATCCTCGGCGAGCTGCCCGTGCCCAAGGCACTGAACGACGTGGTCGCCGGCAAGACCGACGCCGCCGCGGCCGCCGGCCGGGCGAAGAAGGACGTGGAGGCGATCAAGGCGGGCGTCAATTGACCACCGCCGCGCCGGGCACCGGCCGCTCCCCCACCCGGGATCGGCCGGCCCCGGCCCCCCGCCGGCGACCGCTGACCCTGCGCCGCCGGGAGGCCCGCGCCGGGCTGGCGCTGGTCGCCCCGACCCTGCTCGTCGTCGTCGCGGTCATCGGCGTCCCCGTCGTCTGGACCGTCGTGCTGGCCTTCCAGCGGGTACGCCTCGCCACGCTGCGCCGCACCGGGCTCTTCGGCGAGTTCACGATGGACAACGTCGAGCGGGTCCTGAACACCCCGGGCTTCGCCGACACTCTCTGGACCACGCTGGTCTACAGCGTGGCCAGCACCGCCGGCTCGATCGTGCTCGGCCTGGTGGCGGCGCTCGTCGTACGCCGGCCGTTCCGGGGCCGCACCCTCGTGCGCGCGTCGATGCTGCTGCCGTACGTGGCGCCGGTGGTCGCGGTCACCTTCGTCTGGCAGGTGATGCTCGACCCCCAGCTCGGCGTCGTCAACGACTGGGGCCGACGGTTCCTCGGCTGGGACACCCCGGTGCCGTTCCTGTCCCAGGAGTCGACGGCCCTGGCCACGGTCATCGCGTTCGAGGCGTGGCGCTACTTCCCGTTCGCGTTCCTGTTCCTGCTCGCCCGGCTCCAGGCGGTGCCCGGCGAGCTGGAGGAGGCCGCCCGGGTGGACGGGGCCACCCCCACCCAGCGGTTCCGGCACATCCTGCTGCCGCAGCTGCTGCCGGTGATCGGCCTGCTGGGCGTGCTGCGGTTCATCATGACGTTCAACAAGTTCGACGACGTCTACCTGCTCACCGGCGGGGCGGCCGGCACCGAGGTGGTCAGCGTCCGGGTCTACGAGTTCCTGACCGCGCGGACGGACATCGGCGCGGCGGCGGCGCAGGCGGTCGTGCTCGCGGTGGTGCTGATCGTGTTCGTGCTGGTGTACCTGCGCTTCTTCGGTGGACGGAGGGTCGACTGATGGACCGGGACCGGATCGAGACGGTGGGCCTGCGCTGGCTGCGCCGGCTGGTGATCGCCACGTTCCTGCTGGTCACCGTCTTCCCCTTCTACTACATGCTGGTGCTCTCGGTACGCCCCATCGAGCGGCTGCTGCTCGACCCCGGCTCGCTGGTGGTGGGCCTCGGCGAGCTGACCTTCGACACGTACGCCGAGGTGGTCAGGGCGGCCGACGACGGCGGCCAGGGCTTTCTCACCTTCATGCGCAACAGCGGCCTGGTCGCCGTCGCGGCGACCCTGCTGACGCTGGCCGTGGCGATCCCCGGCGCGTACGCCGTCGCCCGGCTGCGGTTCTTCGGCCGGCGGCAGGTCGACTTCCTCTTCCTGGCGGTCTACCTCTTCCCGTCGATCGTCATCGCGATCCCGCTCTTCGTGGTCTTCACCCGGGCCGGGCTGCGCGGCTCGCTGCTGGGCCTGGTGCTGGTCTACATCTCGCAGACCCTGCCGGTCTCGGTCTACATGCTGCGCAACTACTTCGAGACCATCCCCGTCAGCCTGGAGGAGTCCGCGGCCATCGACGGCGCGGGGCGGCTCGGCATCATCCGTCGGGTCAGCCTCCCCCTGGCGGCGCCGTCCATCATGGCGGTCGCCCTGTACGACTTCATGATCGCCTGGAACGAGTTCCTCTTCGCCCTGCTCTTCCTGGTCGACAAGCCGAACCGGTGGACGGTGTCGCTGGGGCTGGCGCAGCTGGCGGACGGGGTCGAGGTGCCGAAGACGGTGCTGATGGCCGGCTCGGTGATCCTCACCCTGCCCATCGTGATCCTCTTCTTCGCCAGCGAACGGTTGCTCACGGAGGGGCTCACCAGCGGCGCCGAGAAGGGCTGAGGCGGGCGGGGTTGCCGCACGGCGGGCCGCTGGCCAAGGATGTCCCGGGTGGACGCCTCCCCCGACATCGACATCGACACCGAGGCCGGCGTCCCGCCCGCGGCGGCCCCGCCCGGCGTCGGCCTGACCGGCGCGGAGCCGCCCGCCGCGGCCCCGGT
>NZ_JBFAVI010000063.1:0-36384 GCF_040679695.1 Micromonospora sp. NPDC052213 | reverse complement strand
GCGCCGCCCCCGGGGCCGGGGGGGCGAGGGTCGCCGAATTTGGCGGGGGGGGGCCGGTGTCCCTCCGGCCCCGCACCGCACCTCACAGGCGGGCGAGTGCCCTGCGCAGCGGGTCGAGCCCGAGCGAGCCCAGGTCGAGCGCCTGGCGGTGGAACTCCTTCAGGTCGAAGTCGGCGCCCTTGCGGGCCTTCGCCTCGTCGCGGGCCTGGAGCCAGATCCGCTCGCCCACCTTGTACGAGGGGGCCTGCCCCGGCCAGCCGAGGTAGCGGTTCAGCTCGAAACGCAGGTTCTCGTCGGGCACCCGGCAGTGCGCCCGCATGAACTCCCAGCCCAGCTCCGGCGTCCAGCGCTCGCCCGGGTGGAAGCCGAACGGGTTGTCCTTCGGGATCTCCAGCTCCAGGTGCATGCCGATGTCGACGATCACCCGGGCGGCCCGGAACGCCTGCCCGTCGAGCATGCCGAGCTTGTCGCCCGGGTCGTCCAGGTAACCCAGATCGTCCATCAGCCGCTCCGAGTAGAGCGCCCAGCCCTCGCCGTGCCCGGAGACCCAGCAGAGCAGCCGCTGCCAGCGGTTGAGCAGCTCGGCGCGGACGGCGGTCTGGGCGACCTGGAGGTGGTGACCCGGCACGCCCTCGTGGTAGACGGTGGTCACCTCGCGCCAGGTGGAGAAGTCCGTGACGCCCTGCGGCACCGCCCACCACATGCGACCGGGGCGGGAGAAGTCCTCGCTCGGGCCGGTGTAGTAGATCGCGCCGTCGCTGGTCGGGGCGAGGCAGCACTCGATCCGGCGGACCTGCTCCGGGATGTCGAAGTGGGTACCGTTCAGGTCGCTGATCGCCTTGTCGGCGAGCGCCTGCATCCAGTCCCGGAACGCCTCCTTGCCCTGGATGGTCCGGGCCGGGTCGGCGTCCAGCGCCGCGACCGCCTCGTCGATGCTCGCGCCGGGGCCGACGATCCGGGCGGCCACCGCCCGCATCTCGGTCTCCAGCCGGGCCAGCTCCTCGAACCCCCAGGCGTACGTCTCGTCGAGGTCGACCTTGGCACCCAGGAAGTACTGCGAGGCCAGCTCGTAGCGCTCGCGGCCGGCGGCCTGCTTCTCCCGGCCCAGCGGGGCCAGCTCGGTACGGAGGAACTGCCCGAACTCGGCGGTGGCCGCGGTCGCCGCCGCCGCGCCCCGGCGCAGCTCGGCGCCGAGGCTGCCGTCGGCGCCCAGCCGCTCGACCAGCCCGTGGAAGAAGTTGTCGCCGTCCGGGTCGGTCCAGATGTCGCACTGCTTGGCGACCTCGACCAACTGCACCCGGGAGCTGACGTGGCCGGCGGCGGCCGCCTCGCGCAGCGTCGCTTTGTAGCCCTCCAGCGCGCCCGCGAAGCCGTTCAGCCGGGCGGCGATGTTGGCCCTGGCGTCGTCGCCCTCGGTGGGCATCAGGTCGAACACCATGCGGACCTCGTGCAGGCCGCTGGCGATCACGTTCACCTCGCTGGTCGTCTCGCCCGCCTCGTAGCGGGCGAGGTCGAGGCCGAGCCGTTCCTGCATGGCCTCCTTGGCGGTCCGTTCCGACTCTGATTCCGGCTCGGTCACGTCCAGGTCGGCCAGGGTCTGTCGGATCAGCCCGGCCCGGGCGGCGTACCCGTCCGGTGACAGGTCGTCGAGCTGGCCGTCGTAGCCGGCAATGCCGACGTAGGTGGCGCCGGTCGGGCTCAGCGGCGCCCAGTCGGCCACGTACCGGTTCGCGAGGTCATCGATTCGTCCCACGCTGCGACCCTACGCGACGCGGCCGCCGAGTTGTCGAGCGTGTTTGCGGTGTTCAGGGCAGCGGTCGCGAGGTCGGCCCGGACAGGTGACGGCGCGCCGGCCCGGCACCGGCGAAGACCCCGGTGGCAGCGCTCCACTGGCGCGGTCCCGACCGGTAGGACGGTCGCTGTGGTGGTCGACACGACGTCCGAAAGTCGCGGGACATTGTCGTGGGGCTGCGGCAGAGTGTCAGGAGTGACAGCGGATATCACCCCTGACCGGGCGGCGCTGCGGAGCTGGCTGCCCGGGTTCGTCGCGCTGGCGGCGATCTGGGGCTCCAGCTTCCTGTTCATCAAGGTCGGCGTCGAGGAGCTGCACCCGCTGCACCTCACCCTCTACCGGGTCGTCGCCGGCGCGGTGACGCTGCTGGTGGTGCTCGCCGTGCTCCGTGACCGGCTGCCCACCGAGCCCCGGGTCTGGGCGCACCTGGCCGTGGTCGCCGCGTTCGGCGTCGCCGTGCCGTTCACCCTCTTCGGCTACGGCGAGCAGCGGGTCGAGTCGATGCTCGCGGGCATCTGGAACGCGACCACCCCGCTGATCGTGCTGCCGCTGGCGGTGCTGGTGTTCCGCACCGAGCGGCTGACCGTCCGCCGCGCGGTCGGGTTGGCGCTGGGCTTCGTCGGCGTGCTGGTGGTGCTCGGCGTCTGGCAGGGCGTGGGCGGGGCGCACTTCGTCGGGCAGCTGATGTGCTTCGGCGCGGCCGCCTGCTACGGCGTCGCCATCCCGTACCAGAAGAAGTTCGTCGCCGGCAGCACGCATTCCGGGCTCTCGCTCTCGGCGGCGCAGTTGCTGATGGCGGCGGCGCAGCTCGCGGTCGTCGCGCCGTTCGTCGCGGGGGCGCCGCCGGTGCCGACCGGCCTCTCGGTCGAGGTGGTGGCCAGCGTGCTGGCGCTCGGCGCGCTCGGCACCGGCCTCGCCTTCGTCATCAACATGCGCAACATCCGGGTCGCCGGGGCGAGCACCGCCTCCACCGTGACCTACCTGATCCCGGTCTTCGCGGTGCTGATCGGCGCCCTCGCCCTCAACGAGCGGCTCACCTGGCACCAGCCGGTCGGCGCGCTGATCGTGCTGCTCGGCGTCGCCGTCTCGCAGGGCCTGATCGGCCGGCGTCGGCCGGCGGCCGACGTCGCCGCGCCGGCCATCGTGCCGGCCACCTCTCGCTGAACGGCCCCGGGCCGACGTCGCCGCGGGCCACCCACCGCTGAGCGGTGCCGCGTGGGCCCGGGGCCGGGGCACGCCCCGACCCGGGGGCGGTCGGCGAGGCGACGGCTCAGCTCGCGGCGTGCTCGCGCGCCCAGTCGACCAGCCGGTCGGCGTCCCACGTGTTGACCACCCGGTCGGCGGGCACCCCGCAGAGGGCGGCGCGCTCGCAGCCGAACCGCTGCCAGTCGAGCTGCCCCGGGGCGTGCGCGTCGGTGTTGATGGCGAAGTCGCAGCCGGCCTCCAGGGCCCGGCGGATCAGCCGCTTCGGGGGATCCTGCCGCTCCGGCCGAGAGTTGATCTCCACGGCCACCCCGCGCTCGGCGCACGCGGCGAAGACGGCGTCCGCGTCGAAGTCGCTCTCCGACCGGGTACGCGGCCGGTGCGCCCGGTCGCCCGGCCCCTTCACGCCGGCGGGCCGGGACGACACCATCCGCCCGGTGCAGTGGCCGAGGATGTCCAGGTGCGGGTTCGCGATCGCGGCCAGCATCCGCCGGGTCATCTTCGCCCGGTCGTCGTTCAGGCCGCTGTGCACCGAGCCGACCACCACGTCGAGGCGGGCCAGCAGCTTCTCGTCCTGGTCCAGCGAACCGTCGGCGAGGATGTCGACCTCGATGCCGGTCAGGATCCGGAAGCCCTCCGGCAGCGCCTCGTTGACCTTCGCCACGTGGTCGAGCTGGCGGCGCAGCCGGTCCGCGGTCAGGCCCCGGGCCACCTTCAGCCGGGGCGAGTGGTCGGTCAGCACCACGTACTCGTGGCCCAGCTCGACCGCGGCGAGCGCCATCTCCTCGATGGGGGAGCCGCCGTCGGACCAGTCGGAGTGGGTGTGGCAGTCGCCGCGCAGCGCGGTGCGCAGCGCGGTCGCCGCCGCGTCGAGGTCGGTGCCCTCGGTGGCGACCAGCCGGCGCAGGTAGACCGGCTCCTCGCCGGCGAGCGACTCGGCGACGCAGCGGGCGGTGACGTCGCCGACCCCGGACAGCTCGGTGAGCTTGCCGGTGCGGGCCCGCTCGGCCACCTCCGTCGCCGGCAGCGCGGCGAGGGCCGCGGCCGCCGACCGGAACGCCCGGACCCGGTAGGTCGCCTCGTTCGCCCGCTCCAGGAGGAAGGCGATCCGGCGGAGATCGGCGATCGGGTCCCGGGCGCTCATTCCAAGGAAAATACGCCTCCGCGCCGCCGGTCGCAGGGACGACCTGCGGCGCGGTCAGCCGGTCGTCGCCGGGGCCTTCGGGCAGCCGTGCCGGCGGTGCCACGCGGCCACCTCGGCGGCCGGCTCGCGGTTGCCCTTGCGCCGCCACGAGTTCAGGTAGGGCGCCGGCCAGACCACGCCCCGCCGGATCCACCAGCCGTCCCGGCCGGTGCACGGCGGGGAGATGCCGAAGTGCAGGTGGCAGACGTTGTTCGCGTTGCCCGTCCGGCCGACCTCGCCGAGCAGCCGCCCCGCCCGCACCCGCACGCCGGCGTCGATCCCGTCGGCGATCCGGCGCAGGTGCGAGCCGTAGTAGCGCACCCCGTCGTCGCCGAGCAGCGAGACCGACAGCCCGCCGTTGTAGGGCCCTCGTGGCCCCCGCTTGTCGAACCGGTCCACCCGGCTGACCTCCAGGACGACGCCGTCGGTCACCGCCACCACGGGCTCGCCGCAGTCGGCGAAGATGTCCGTCCCCGGGTAGGCCGAGTGGGTCGGGTGGTAGGCGACGTTCGTCGCGCGTACCGGAAAGACGTGCGGCAGCCCGGCGCGGGTCGGCGCCGCCGACGGGCCGGTCGGGGCGGCGGCGTCGGTCGGGACGGCGGACGACGGCGCCGGCTGCGCGGCCGTGACCGGCAGGCTCGGGCGGGGGGTGCCGGGTGCCGTCCCGGGCCGGCTCGTCGCGCAGCCGGCGGCCAGCACCGGCACGAGCAACAGCAGGACCGGGTACGCCGGACGCGCGCGGCGGCGTCGGATCGTCGGCGAGGGCATCCGGACATCCTGACAGAGTCGGTACGGTGGGACGAGCCGCACGGCAGAGGGGAGGCGCAGGGTGACGACCGGACCGTACGCCTTCCCGCCCGACCCGGACCTGCGCCCGGTGCCGCGTGCCCCCTCGGGGCTCTTCCCCGCCGGGCCGCCGTCGCGGCCCACCTACCGCGAGCCGCACCCGGTCACCGGCGCGGGCGTCGCCGTGGGCGGCGGCGCGGCGACCGTCTGGCTGCTCCTGTTCGGCCTGCTCGGCCGCAGCGTGTCCGAGTACGCCTGGTGGACGGTGGCGGCCGGCGCCCTGGCCTGGCTGGCCGCGCTGCTGCTGGTCCGCGCCGGCGACCGGGGGGTGGCCACCGGCGTCGCGATCGTCACCGCCGGCGGGTGGAGCATCGCCGCCGCCGTCGTGGCGGTGCGCTGGGCGTCGAGCGGGGACTGGCCGCTCTGGTAGCCCCCGGTCACGGGGAGGTCCGCGCGGCGGCGCGGCTGCGCTGCGTCGCGGGTCGGCTGCGCAGCGAATCCCGTCTTGACGTGGCCGCGCGGACTCGGCACCCTCGGCGGTATGGCCTGGACCACTCCGCGGCTCGATCCCGAGCGCAGCCGTCGCCGCCAGCAGCTCCTCGCCGAGTTGGCGGGTGCCCGGGCGGTCCGCCAGCGCGAGCGGCCGCAGCGGGTGCGGAGCGAGCGGCTGCGGGAGCTCATCGCCACCCGCCGTCGCGTCGCCGGCTGACGAGAGTTTCCTCAGGATTGACCGGCCCTTCGGGGCGTTGACCGGTCGCCTGCCGACCCGACCGGCTAACGTGCACGCGTAACGGGTCGGCGTGCCGAGGCTTTTTTGGGGGGACCGTGTCGTACTTCGCTGCGGCGGTCGTGCGTGACGGCGGCGGCTGGACCGCGGCCGAGGTGAACCTGCGGGGCGTCACCGACGTCGACGACGTCGCCGACCGGCTGCGCGACGTCGACCAGGACGCCGACCTGTCGCTGCTCTTCGTCGAGGCGGACGACGCGTACCTGGTGATCCTGCGCCTGGACGAGGGGGAGGACCTGCGGGTCTTCGGCTCCGACTCGGCGTACGCGGAGGAGTCCCGGCTGGGCGCGCTGCTGGTGGGGGACCTGAAGACCTCGGTGACGGGGATGGACGACACCGACGAGCCGCGCCCGGCCCCGTCCGGCGACGAGGAGAGCCAGCAGCCCGCCGTCGACCCCGAGGCCGACCCGGTCGGCGACGCCGACCTCCTGGCCGACCTGGGCATCCCCGCGCAGAAGCTGCTCAACCTCTGCGCGCAGGAGGGCATGATGCCCGCCGACGTGACCGCCGAGGTGTGCCTGATGCTCGGCTGCGCCGACGAGGTCGAGGAACTGCGTGAGGTCTGACCCGTCCGGTGTCGCCGGGCCGGGTCGGTCGGGGGCCGGTGGCGGCGAGCCGGCCGACGCCACCGATCCGGCGCTGGAGACCGTACGGCCGGGGCAGCCGACCCCGGGCTCGGTCGGCCGGGTCGGGCCCGGCGCGCACGAGGAGCTGGCCGACCCCGACGGCGCCGGCCGGCGGCAGCGGCACGAGCTGTGGATGCGCCGGGCGCTGGAGATCGCGGTCACCGGGCCGGCGGAGCCCGGCGGCGCGGGCGAGGACAGCTCCGACGACATTCCCGTCGGCGCCGTGCTCTACGGGCCGGACGGCGCCGAGCTGGCGACGGGGCGCAACGAGCGGGAGCTGACCGGCGACCCGACCGCGCACGCCGAGGTGCTGGCGCTGCGCCGGGCGGCGGAGCGGCTGGGCCGCTGGCGGCTCGACGGCTGCACGCTGGTGGTCACCCTGGAACCCTGCACGATGTGCGCGGGCGCGCTCGTGCTGGCCCGGGTGTCCACTGTGGTGTTCGGCGCCTGGGAGCCGAAGACCGGGGCCGCCGGCTCGCTCTGGGACGTGCTGCGCGACCGCCGGCTCAACCACCGGCCGGAGGTCTACGGCGGCGTCCTGGAGTCGGAGAGCGCCGCGTTGCTGCGCGCCTTCTTCCGCTGAGGCGACGGCCGCCCTCCCCCGGGGTGGGAGTCAGGCGGGCGGCAGCTCGACCGTGACGTCCAGCCCGCCGCCGTCGCGGGGGCGGGCCGTCACCGTGCCGCCGTGCGCCCGGGCCGCCGCCCGGACGATGGACAACCCGAGGCCGAACCCGCGGCCACCGCCGACCCGCTCGCCGGCGAGCCGGCGGAACGGCTCGAAGATGGCCGCCGTCTCGTAGCCGGGCACCACCGGGCCGGTGTTGCTCACGGTCAGCGTCGACCGCCCCGCCACCACGCCGGTGCGGATTCCGACCCACCCGCCGGTCGGCAGGTTGTGCCGCAGCGCGTTCTCCACCAGGTTGGTGGTGATCCGTTCCAGCAGCACCGGGTCGCCGCTGACCGGCGCCGCCGCCAGGTCTTCCCGGTCCACCACCGGCCCGGTGCCCGCCCGGACCGCCTGGTCGACGACGTGCGCGGCCACCTCGGCCAGGTCCACCCGGGACCGGGCGGTGAGTTCGTTCTCCGAGTCGGCCAGGGTGAGCAGACCGTCGATCAGCCGCTCGTGCCGCTCGTTCACCGAGAGCAGCAACTCGCCGAGCCGGCGGACGTCCTCGGACGCGCCCGGCCGGGTGACGGCCAGCTCGATCAGCGAACGGTTGAGCGCCAGCGGGGTACGCAGTTCGTGCGAGGCGTTCGCGACGAACCGGCGCTGCCCGTCGAACGAGCGGTCGAGCCGCTCCACCATCTCGTCGAAGGTGTCCGCCAGCTCCCGGACCTCGTCCCGTGGCCCGGAGAGCGAGATGCGTTCGTGCAGCCCGCGTCCGGCCACGTCGGCGCCGGCGATCCGCCGGGCGGTCCCGGTGATCTGGTGCAGCGGTTGCAGCGCCCGGCCGGCGACCAGCCAGCCGAACGCGATGGCCACCACGGAGACCAGGAGCAGCGCGATACCGCCCTGGGTGAGCAGCGAGTACAGGGTCTGGTCCCGGGCGTCGTCCTGGGCCCTGCTGACCAGCACCCGCAGCTGTTCGGCCGGGACGCCGTTGATCTTCGGCTCCGTCCCCTGGACGACCGGCTTGGCGTCGCGCAGCGCCATCCCGACCGGCTGCGTCGTGCGCTGGTCGACCAGTACGTAGGTGACCGCGAGCAGGACCAGCCCGGCGACCAGGAAGAGGCCGCCGTAGATCAGGGTCAGCCGGGCCCGGAGGGAGAGGCGCTTCACGAGATCCGGTATCCCACACCGGGCACGGTCTCGACCACCGGCGGGTCGCCCAGCTTGCGGCGCAGCTTCATCACGGTGACCCGGACGACGTTGGTGAACGGGTCGATGTGCTCGTCCCAGGCCCGCTCCAGCAGCTCCTCGGCGGAGACCACCGAGCCGTCGGCGCGCAGCAGCTCGACCAGCACCGCGAACTCCTTGCGGGACAGCGGCACGTACCGGCCGTCCCGGTGCACCTCGCGGCGGCCGGGGTCGACCACGATGCCGGCCCGGGCCAGCGTGGGCGGTGCGGCGGGGCGGGCCCGCCGGCTCAGCGCGTGCACCCGGGCGGAGAGTTCGACCAGGGCGAACGGCTTGGTCAGGTAGTCGTCGGCGCCGAGCGCCAGGCCGGCCACCCGCTCCCGGACGGCCGCCGCCGCGGTGAGCATCAGCACCCGCGTCTCCCCGCCGCCGTCCACGATCGCCCGGCACACCTCGTCGCCGTGCACGAGCGGCAGGTCCCGGTCGAGGACGACCACGTCGTAGTCGTTGACGCCGAGCCGCTCCAGCGCCGCGTCGCCGTCGTACGCGACGTCGACGGCGAACGCCTCCCGGCGCAGCCACTCGGCGATGCTCTCCGCGAGCAGGCTCTCGTCCTCCACCACCAGCACTCTCACCCGCCAATGGTGCCGCGCCCCGGATAACGCCGCCGTTAACGCCGACGGTTACGCCCCGGATACGCCCCCTGTCGTCGACTGGTCGGGACGCCCGGTGGAGCGCCGGGCCGAACGGGGGGTGCCCGGCGACGTCCGCCGGGCCCGGAGAGGAAGCGTGTCATGCGACGAGGACTACTCGCGGTGCCGCTGCTGGTCGCCCTGGCCGTTGCCGGCTGCGGCGGGTCGGGCGACGGACCGGCGGTGGCGACGGCGGGCGGCGGCGGTGCCGAACCGGTGTCGGCCTCCACCGCCGCCCAGCTCGGCGACGAGGAACGGCAGTTGAAGTTCGCCGAGTGCATGCGGGAGAACGGGGTGGAGGTGCCGGACCCGGAGCCGGGCGGCGCCCGGCTGTTCCGGTTCGACGGGAAGACCGACCCGGGGAAGGTGCAGGCGGCCATGGAGAAGTGCCGGCAGCACCTGCCGAACGGCGGAGAGAAGCCGAAGCTCGACCCGGAGCAGGTGGACCGGATGCGCAAGCTCGCCGCCTGCATGCGCGAGAACGGCGTGCCCGAGTTCCCCGACCCCTCCGCGGACGGCGGCATCCAACTGCGGCTCGACGCGATGAACGTCGACGACCAGCAGGTGAAGGCCGCGATGGAGAAGTGCCGGCAGTACGCACCGAAGACCGCCGGAGCCGCGCGGTGAGCGCTCGACGGTTCCGGCTCCGGACGGTCGCGCTGGCCGCCGCCGTCGTGGTCGCGGCCGCCGTCGGTGTCGCCGCCGCGGTGGGCTTCGACGGGACCGACCGCAGCACCGCCGCCGCCGACACCGCCCCGCCGGCCACCGCCACGGTCACCCGGCAGACACTGACCGACGCCCAGACCGTCGACGGCGAGTTGGGGTACGGCACCACCCGCACCGCCTCCGCCCGGCTGAGCGGGACGATCACCGCGGTGCCGGACACCGGTGCGACGGTGAAGCGGGGCGGGCGGCTCTACGCCGTGGACAACGACCCGGTGGTGCTGCTCTACGGGCCGCTGCCCGCGTACCGGGTGCTCCAACCAGGGGTGGAGGGGGCGGACGTCGAGCAGTTCGAGCGGAACCTGCGCGCGCTCGGCCACGACGGCTTCACGGTCGACGACGAGTACACCGGCAGCACCGCCGACGCGGTCCGGCAGTGGCAGGAGAAGCTGGGGCTGCCCGAGACCGGCCGGGTCGAGCCGGGCCGGATCGTCTACGCGGCCGGCGCGGTCCGGGTGGAGAGCCAGCAGGCGGCGCCCGGGGACGCGGCCCAGCCGGGCCAGGCGGTGTTGACGTACACGGGCACCAGCCGGTTGGTCACCGTCGAGCTGGAGGTCGACGACCAACGGCTGGCGAAGAAGGGCGGCGCGGTCTCCGTCAGCCTGCCCGACGGTGGGCCGGTCAACGGAAAGGTCGAGACCGTGCAGACGGTGATCGACGCCGGCACCGGCGGCGCGGCGGGGCAGGACAGCGAGGCCGAGACGAAGATCGAGGTCACCGTGTCGGTGGCCGACCCGGCAAAGCTCGCCGGCTACGACCAGGCGTCCGTGGAGGTCACCTTCACCGCGGCCGAGCGGCCCGACGTGCTCACCGTGCCGGTGGCGGCGCTGCTCGCCCTCGCCGAGGGCGGCTACGGGGTGGAGGTGGTCGACGCGGGGCGGAGCCGGATCGTCGCGGTCACGACAGGGCTCTTCGCCGCCGGCCGGGTCGAGATCAGCGGCCCGGACGTGGCCGAGGGCATGACCGTGGGGATGCCGGCATGACCGCTGACGCCGTCGTGCTGGACGGGGTGAGCCGGACGTACCCGGGCGGGGTCGTGGCGCTGCGTGAGGTGTCGCTGCGGATCCGATACGGCGAGCTCCTGGCGATCGTCGGCCCGTCCGGGTCGGGCAAGTCCACCATGCTGCACCTGATCGGCACGTTGGACCGCCCGTCCGCCGGCCGGGTCCGGATCGACGGGTACGACGTGGCGATCCTGCCGGACCGCCAGCTGGCCGCGCTGCGGGCCCGCCGGATCGGCTTCGTCTTCCAGCAGTTCCACCTCGCCGCCGGCACGCCTGTGCTGGACAACGTCGCGGACGGGCTGCTCTATGCCGGCGTACCCCGGCGCGAGCGGCGGCGGCGTGCGGAGGCCGCGCTCGACCGGGTGGGGCTCGGGCACCGGCTGACGCACCGGCCGCACGAGCTCTCCGGCGGCGAGCGGCAGCGGGTCGCGGTGGCCCGGGCGGTGGTCGGGGAGCCGGCGGTGCTGCTCGCCGACGAGCCGACCGGCAACCTCGACTCGGTGGCCGGTGCCGGGGTGCTGACGCTGCTGCGCGAGTTGCACGTGGCGGGCACCACGGTCGTGGTGATCACGCACGACCGGGAGATCGCCGACGGGCTGCCGCGGCAGGTGCGGATGCGGGACGGCCGGGTGGTGGCCGACTCGGCGGCGCTGGTCTCCGCGGGGGTGCGCTGATGGCGGTGGACACCCGGCGCGACCGGCGTGGGCTGACGGTGGTGGAGAACCGGCCGCGGCTGGTGCCGGCCCGGCTGGTGCCGGCCGACGTGCTCCGGGTCGGCGGGGTGGGGCTGCGTACCCGGCCGCTGCGCGCGTTTCTCTCCGCCCTGGGCATAGCGATCGGCATCGCGGCGATGGTGGCGGTGGTCGGCATCTCGTCGTCGTCCCGCGCCGACCTGGACCGCACCCTGGACCGGCTCGGCACCAACCTGCTCACCGTGGCCCCGGGCAGCACGCTCTTCGGCGAGCAGGCGCGGCTCCCGGTGGAGTCGGTCGCCATGATCGGCCGGATCGGGCCGGTGACCGCGGTGGCCGCCACCGGGCAGGTGCCGGAGAGCCCGGTCTACCGCTCCGACCGCATCCCGCCGGGCCAGACGGGCGGCATCGCCACCCGGGCCGCCCAGCTCGGGCTGGTCGACACCGTCGGCGCGACGGTACGCAGCGGCACCTGGCTGAACGCGGCCACCGAGCGGTACCCGGCCGTGGTGCTCGGCGACGCCGCCGCCCGGCGGCTCGGGCTCGGCGCGGCCGGCCCGGACGTGCAGGTGCACCTCGGCGGGCGCTGGTTCACCGTGGTCGGCATCCTGGCGCCGGCCCCGCTCGCCCCGGAGCTGGACGGCTCGGCGCTGGTCGGCTGGCCGGCCGCGGAGACGTACCTGGGCTTCGACGGGCACCCGACGACCGTCTACACCCGCTCGCGGGAGGCGGCGGTGGAGGCGGTCCGGTCGGTGCTCGGCGCGACCGCGAACCCGGAGGCGCCGAACGAGGTGGAGGTGTCCCGGCCGTCGGACGCGCTGGCGGCCGCGGAGGCCACCGACGAGGCGTTCACCGGCCTGCTGCTGGGCCTCGGCGCGGTGGCGTTGCTCGTCGGCGGTGTCGGGGTGGCGAACACGATGGTCATCTCGGTGCTGGAGCGGCGTGCCGAGATCGGGCTGCGGCGCTCGCTGGGCGCCACCCGGGGGCAGGTTCGCACCCAGTTCCTGGCCGAGTCGCTGCTGCTCTCCGCGTTGGGCGGGGCGGGCGGGGTGCTGCTCGGCATCCTGGTCACCGCCGGCTACGCGCTCTCCCAGGGGTGGCCGACCGTGGTGCCGGCGTGGGCGGTGGTCGGCGGCGTGGCGGCGACCCTGGCGATCGGTGGTGGCGCCGGCCTGTATCCGGCCGTCCGCGCCGCCCGGCTCGCCCCCACGGAGGCGCTGGCCTGACGGTTCGGGTGCGTCCGTGGTCGCCTGCGCGACCGGCGGACGCACCCGGACCGCGTCAGGCGGGGCTCGGGGCGGGACGGAGCAGGGTGGCGGCCACCGCCTGCGCGGTCTCGGTCCACGGCGCCGGGCGCAGAGTGGCCGGGTCGAGCCGGACGATGGCGCGCCGGCCCTCGGCGTGCACCACCCGGCCGTCGACGGAGCGGAACTGGTAGGCGTACTCGGCGCTGCTGGTGCCGAAGTGTTCGAGCCAGAAGTGCACCGCCACGGGCCCGGTGCCGGTGATCGGGGCGCGGTAGGTGATGGTGAACTCGCGTACCGCGTGGAACACGTCGGGGGCGCTGTGCTGCCCGCCCTGGAACGAGACGCCGCGGGCGGCCCAGTACGGCGTCAGGGCCCGTTCCAGCAGCACGGCGTACCGGGCGTTGTGCAGGAGGCCGAGGGCGTCGAGGTCGTCGAAGTGCACCGTGACGTGCTCGACGTGACCGAACTCGACGGCGGGCTGGTCGGCGATGGCGTGGCTCATGAGGGGCCTTCCGGTAGCAGGGTGGGGTCGGGGCACAGCGCCCGTAGGCGGTTCAGCAGGCCCTGGCGGGCGTGCCGGTAGGCGGTGTCGGGGTCCAGCAGCCGGGAGCGCAGCGCGGCGGTGATCCCGAGCGCGTCGATCTCGTACGCCAGCTGCGGGACGTCGGTGTCGGCGGGTAGCTCGCCGGCGTCGACGGCCTCCCGGACGAGCCGTTCGAGGAACGCGGCCCAGCGGCCGAACACCTCGGCGAGCCGGTCCCGGACCGGGCCGGGGCGGGCGTTGTACTCGAAGTCGGTGCTGGCGAAGAAGCAGCCGCCGGGGAGCACCCGGGCGGCGTAGAAGTCGATCCGGGCCTGGTGCAACGCCCAGAGTCGCCGTACGCCGCCGGGGGCGCGCAGGGCCGGGGCGACGATCCGCTCCTGCCACTGCTCCACGGCCCGGTCGATGGTGGCGAGCTGGAGCGCCTCCTTGGAGCGCCAGTGCGCGAACAGCCCGGACTTGCTGACTCCGAGCGTGTCGGCGAGCTGGGCGAGGGAGAGCCCGTGCAGGCCGACCTCGGTGGCCAGCACCACGGCGGCGTCCAGCGCGGCCGTGCGGGTCCGGTCGCCCCGCGCGACGCGTCCGTCGAGTGTCATGGGCAGAGGCTAATAAATAAGCACGACCGGTCGTACAGTTTTGTCGGGTGACGGTCGTCACGACACCGCCCCGCCGTCCAGCGGACGACGGGGCGGTGGAGCCGAAGGGGAGGGGATCAGGCGATGATCGTGTCCAGGGCGATCTCGACCATCTGGCTGAAGGTCTGCTCGCGCTCCTCGGAGGTGGTCTTCTCGCCCGTCTTGATGTGGTCGCTGACCGTCAGCAGGGTCAGCGCGCGGGCCTTGAACCGGGCGGCGATGGTGTAGAGCGCCGCCGACTCCATCTCCACCGCCAGCACCCCGTAGTCGGCGAGGTTGTCGTAGAGGTCCGGGCGGTCGGTGTAGAAGGCGTCCGCCGCCAGGATCGGGCCCACCCGCATGGCGATGCCGCGCCGCTCGGCCACCTCGACCGACGTGCGCAGCAGCCCGAAGTCCGCGACCGGGGCGTAGTCGATCAGCCCGTCGAAGCGCATCCGGTTCATGTTCGAGTCGGTGGAGGAGCCGATCGCCGCGATCACGTCGCGCAGCCGCAGGTCCTCGGTCAGGGCGCCGCAGGAGCCGACCCGGATCAGGCTCTTCACCCCGTACTCGTTGACCAGCTCGTGGGCGTAGATCGAGGCGGAGGGCATGCCCATGCCGGAGCCCTGGACGGAGACCTCGACGCCGTTCCAGCGGCCGGTGAAGCCCAGCATGCCCCGGACCGTCGAGTAGCAGCTGGCGCCCTCGAGGTAGGTCTCCGCGATCCACTTGGCCCGCAGCGGGTCGCCCGGCATCAGGACCCGCTCGGCGATCTCTCCCGGCTTCGCGCCGATGTGCGTACTCATGGCAAAGATCCTGCCAGGCCGGAGGCGGGGATACCGGTTCGGCATCCAGACCCGCGGTCCTGTACCCTCGTCGGCGGTGGCGTGTCCGAGCGGCCTAAGGAGCACGCCTCGAAAGCGTGTGAGGGTTTACGCCCTCCGAGGGTTCAAATCCCTCCGCCACCGCTCGTGACAAGCGAGGACGCCCGGTCGATCCGCGAGGATCGGCCGGGCGTTCCGCGTGTGGTCCCGGTTTCGGCGGTACGCGAGTGGGCGCGGTAGCCCGGACGCCCGTCAGCGCCGGTCGAGTTCCGACTCCAGCCGCTGGATGAGCGTCTTGCGACCCTTGTTGTCGCGTTCGTTCCGCAGTGCCGCCTTGAGTTGGCCCGTGTCGAGGCCCCGGACGAGCTTGGCGGCCTCGGCAACCGGCAGCTCCGACAGCCGCTCGACCGACGTGACGTTCCGGCGTGCGCGGCTGGCCCGCTCGGTGTTGGCGACGTACTGCTTGCCGGACCTCGACTCCTTCCGCTTCTTGGCGTCGGTCTTGCGCTGCTCCTCGTCGGAGAGCTGTTCCCAGGCCTGTTTGGGCAGGTAACGACTCGTCTCGTCGCCGTGCCGCGCCCGGGTGTCGCCTTCCCTGGTCTGCCAGTGCTCGCCGCCCCAACGCTGCAGGGACTTCTGCCGCTCGTCCTTCGGGCCCTCGTAGCCTCCGCCGCGCTTCTGGTACTCCTTGGTGAGCCGTTGCGACTTGCGCGCCGACCACTGCCCCTGCCTGCCGCCCTTGTCGGAAGCCATGATCTCTTCCTTGAGCTGTGCTCTCAGCTCGGGCTTCGTGTACCGCGCCATGTCCGGCGGATACCCGGCACTCCGCCGCACATGCCTGCCGCGCCCCCGACCCCGTCGACGCCCGGTCCCTCCGCAAGGCGTAGCCGGTCGGGGCCGCAGCGCCGTCGCTGGTGTCGAAGACCGACAGGCGGAGTTCAGCAGGGGCTGTGGCCCTCCTCGAAGAGGCGTTGGGCCCACTCGGCGTACCCGACGATGATCTTGCGGACCGTGCGCCCGTCGTGCAGGAACAGGTACGCGCGGTCGCCCCGCCGGGCGAGCAGCCCGTCGAACCGGTGCGTCCCCTGTGGAGCCTCCAGCTCGCGCGCCGACGGGTAGCGGCCCCAGACCTCGTCGACGGGGCTGCCGGCGGTGACGCCCTCCGGGGTGCGCGTCGCGTCGCCGAGCCAGAGCAGCACGAGCCGGTCGTCGACGAAGATCGGGCTGGTCGTGTCGTGCCCGGCGAGTGACGGGCCGCAGGCGTCGACGTCGGTACGCAGGATGCCCCGCCGGGTCAGCTCGTCCTCGGTGTCGCCGAACTCGATGTCGTGGAGCCCGTTCAGGCCGACCACGTCGACGGCTCCGGCGGGCCGACCGTCCATTTCGGGCAGTTGCGGGCGCACGCCACTGCCCGCGATCGAGGCAGCCGTCAGCAGCGTCGCGATGAACGCGAATTGTCGCAATTTCATAGAATCCCCCAGTCCCCAACGGGGCCGGGGCGCTCAGGTTGCTGCTCGTCCCCAGATTGCCGGCTTTCCCACTCGTCGGCCAGCTCGTCCCAGTAGTCGGCGCTCAGCCGCCGGCGGCCGTGCGCGAGCCACCCGGCGGTGCTCCGCTCGACGTGCAGACCCAGCTCGGCGAACGGGTCGATCCACGCGCCGGGCTCCGCGCCGAGCCGGGCGAGCGCGGCGTTGAGCGGCCACTCCGACCGCGGCCCGTCGAAGAGGTGGTCGACGCGCGGCCCCCAGCTCACCCCGCCGCCGAGCCACACCGCCGCCGACTGGTAGCCCGCGCCGCCGGCGAACTCCGCCTCCAGGTACGCCACCGGACCCGACCGCGACCAGCCCGCGAGGACCCCGGCGAGGGCGGCCGAGAGCACCAGGTGGAACGGCTCCGCGGGCGACCGTTCCGCCGCCGAGAAGTCGGGCAGCGCCCCGGTCAGCTCCTCGACGAGTTGCGGGGTGACCGGCAGCAGCGCGAAGTCCTGGCGCAGCTCGCCGACGACCGCGTGGTCGAGGTCGGCGGTCTGCTCGCGGAGCAGCTCGGCGTCCGCGACGACCGCGCTGAGCTGGTAACCCATCGGAGCCCTCCGCCGTCCACAGCCTGTGGATGGAACATGTGTACGACGGACCCGCCTCCGCCACCAACCACCGCACGCTACCGCCCACCCCCGCTGCCGTGGGGACGCGACGACCCCCGTGATCTTGCACTTTCGGCCCTGTTTCGGACGGAATGCGGGCCTTCGCCCGGGTGCGAAGTGCAAGATCTCCGGGGCGCGTGGGGGAGGGCGGCGAGGTAGCGGGTGGCGAGGGTGTGGAGGAGGTCAACGTCGACCGCGTCGCGGCCCTCGAAGCGGCCGGCCGGATGCGCCCCGCCGGCCCGCGTGGGCGCCGACCGACGACGGCACGACGTGCACCCGGACGTGCGGCTCGGAGCAGCGGGCGGCGCCGGCTCAGGCCAGCAGGTTGACCAGGGCGGCGAGCCCGACGACCACGATCGCGGCGCGCAGCGCCGCCGGCGGCAGCCGACGCCCCCACCGGCCGCCGACCAGGCCACCCACCACGGAACCCACGGCGATGAGCAGGGCCGGCTGCCAGGCCACCGTGCCCAGGGCGATGAACATGATCGCCGCGACCCCGTTCACCAGGCCGGCGAGCACGTTCTTGACCCCGTTGACCCAGCGCAGGTCGGTGGAGAGCAGCACCCCGAGCAGCCCCAGCAGCAGCACACCCTGGGCGGCGCCGAAGTAGCCGCCGTACACCCCGGTGGCGAACACACCGAGGAGCAGGAGCGGCCCGACCCGCCGGACCTCCCCGTCGGCGGGCGGCGGCGCGTCCGCCGGGCCCTGCCGCCGGCGGGCCAGCGCCCGGGCCAGTTGCGGCTGCACCAGCACCAGCACCAGCGCCAGCCCGATCAGCGCCGGCACGATGGCCCGGAACGCCCCCGGCGGCAGTCGCAGCAGCAGCACGCCCCCGGTGATCCCCCCGAGCACGCTCGCGACGCCCAACCGCGCCAGCAGCCGGCCGTGCCCGGCAAGATCACGGCGATAGGCGTACGCCCCGGAGAACGACCCCGGCACCAGCCCGACCGTGTTCGACACGTTCGCCACCACCGGTGGATAGCCCAGGGACAGCAGGACCGGGAAGGTCACCAGCGTGCCCGAGCCCACCACCGCGTTGATGGCACCGGCCGCGACCCCGGCGGCCAGCACCGCCAGCATCTCGGCGGCGTTCAACATCGTGTTCATCTGTGTCCGCGCCTTCCCCGGGCCGGTCGTCGCCCTCAGGTCGCCGCCGCCCGGATGTCTCGCTGTCGAGTGCGGCTGCCAGCGTATGGTTCCGGCCCTGTCGGGTTGATCGACCTGCGTCGGAGATCACCTCTCGGCCGGCCGAGTCCGGCCAGGCGCGGCCGTGCCGTGCGGGCGGCTGCGAGTCCCGAAGATCGCTCGCAGGGGGCAGACGGATCGGCCACCAGTTGCGATGATGACCGCCGATGCGGCGCGGGCTCCGTCGCCGCCACGGGGGATCGACACAGACGGAGAGACGTGGCGGCTCGGCGCAGGCCGGGCTGCCCGTCGACCTGTCCGCTTCCTCCGTGCGACGACGGGCCACCGACGCCGCACCTCGTTCCGCCCCGGCGGCCGAGGGCCAACCAGCTCAGGAGGAAGCATGCAGGACAACCGTTCCGGCCGTCGTCATCTGCTCCGGGCCGCGATGGTCGGCGCGGGCGCCGCCGTCGCCGCGCCCGCGCTCGGCGGCATCACCCCCGCACAGGCCGCCGCGCTCGCGTCCACCGGCGCGATCCCGTGGGTCGGTCCCGCCGGCTCCGGCGCCACCTACGAGGTGGATCCGACCGTCGGCGCCCAGGCCGCCATCAACACCGCGCTGGGCAGCAGCAGCCAGCGGGCCGTCTACGTCGCGCCCGGCACCTACACGGTCAAGGCCCCGGTGGTGCTCGACGACAAGCACGCGCTGATCGGCGCCGGCCCACTGGTCACGATCCTGCGCGCCGGCTCGGGCTTCAGCGGGGCGGCGCTGGTCGTCAACCCGTGGTCCGGCACGTACGTCGGCTCCTCCCGCCAGTGCGTGACCGACATCGGGCTCGACGCGGCGAACATCGTGGCGAACGGGATCAACTTCCAGATGAACGCCACCCCGTCCACGTACGGGCCGGACCCGGCGCCGTGGTTCACCCGGGTCTTCGTCACCCGCACCACCGGCGACGGCATCTACCTCGGCGGCACCTACTCGGGCGGGCAGCGCGAGTTCAAGCTGACCGACTGCCGGGTCGAGCACGCGGACGGCTGGGCCTACAACATCCAGTCCTCCGACGGTTTCGTCAGCGGCTGCTCCGCCCAGGGCGGTGCCGCCGGGGGCTACCTGATCAGCGGCGGCAACCTCAAGGTCTGGGGCAGCAAGGCGTACGGCACCGGTACCGCGACGACGCCGGGTCCCGCCTTCCGCATCGAGTCCGCCCGCGCCACGCTGGTGGGCTGCGAGGCCCAGGACAGCGCGGGCAACGGGTTCGAGATCGCCGCCCCGAACTGCACGCTCTCCGGCTGCACCGCCGACTCGACGGGGACCGGCAGCAGTGACCAGCACTCGGCCGGCTTCCACATCGCCGCCTCGGCCGTCAGCGTGGAGGGCGGCTCGTTCCAGCGGGCCGGCGGCGGCGGAAAGTGGATCGTCGGCGGCGCGGGCATGCGGACGGCGCTCTACCTGGCCGACGGGGCCGACTACCTCTCCGTACGGCTGGTCACCGGCGGGGCCCGGGAGACGCCGTTCCAGCGCCTGATCACCGGGACGGCGGGCTCCCACTCGTCGATCTCGGTCATCGGCTGACACCGGGGGACGTACCACGACGAAGGGCCGGCCCCTCGTGGGGACCGGCCCTTCGTCGACGGCGGAGGATACGAGATTCGAACTCGTGAGGGTGTGAACCCAACACGCTTTCCAAGCGTGCGCCCTAGGCCTCTAGGCGAATCCTCCGCAGAAGAGGATACAGGTCCCCGGCGGCTCGGCCACCCCACCACCCCCTGAAGATCGACGGCCGGTCGGGTAGGCTTGGCGGTACCCCCCGTGCGGCGTGTATCTCGTGAACCTCCCCAGGGCCGGAAGGCAGCAAGGATAAGCGGGCTCTGACGGGTGCACGGGGGGCCTTTCTGTCTCCGGGTGCCGGTAACGTCCCTGCGGGTCAGGTCACCGGCGGGGTGGGTGGTCACCCGCGGCTGACCGGCGCAGAATGGCTCGGTCGAGAGGAGGCGGGACGGGTGGCACTGGCGCTCTACCGCAAGTACCGGCCACGCACCTTCGCCGAGGTCATCGGGCAGGAGCACGTCACCGAGCCGCTGTCGCAGGCGCTGCGCAGCGGGCGGCTCAACCACGCGTACCTCTTCTCCGGTCCCCGTGGCTGCGGCAAGACCTCCAGCGCCCGCATCCTGGCCCGCTCCCTCAACTGTGAGCAGGGTCCCACCCCGGAGCCGTGCGGGCAGTGCGAGTCCTGCCGCTCGCTGGCCACCGACGGCGCCGGCTCGATCGACGTCATCGAGATCGACGCGGCCAGCCACGGTGGCGTCGACGACGCCCGCGAGCTGCGCGAGAAGGCGTTCTTCGCGCCGGCCCGCAGCCGCTTCAAGATCTATGTCATCGACGAGGCGCACATGGTCTCGTCGGCCGGCTTCAACGCCCTGCTCAAGCTGGTCGAGGAGCCGCCCGAGTACGTCAAGTTCATCTTCGCGACCACCGAGCCGGAGAAGGTCCTCGGCACGATCAAGTCGCGGACCCACCACTACCCGTTCCGGCTGATCCCGCCGAAGGTGCTCCGGCCCTACCTGGAGCAGCTCTGCGAGGCGGAGGGCGTGGCGGTCGAGCCGGCGGTCTTCCCGCTGGTGGTGCGCGCGGGTGGCGGCAGCGCCCGGGACAGCCTCTCCGTGCTCGACCAGCTCATCGCCGGGGCCGGGCCGGAGGGGGTCACCTACCCCCGCGCCGCCGCGCTGCTCGGTGTCACCGACGCCGCCCTGATCGACGAGATGTGCGACGCGCTGGCCGCCGGCGACGGGGCGGCCGCGTACGTGACCGTCGACCGGGTGGCCGAGGCCGGGCACGACCCGCGCCGGTTCGCCTCCGACCTGCTGGAGCGGCTGCGCGACCTGATCGTGCTCCAGCAGGTGCCGGACGCCGCCGCCAAGGGCCTGATCGACGGCCCGACCGACCAGATCGAGCGGATGGCCGCCCAGGCCCAGCGGCTCGGCCCGGGCACCCTGTCCCGCTGCGCCGACATCGTGCACAACGGCCTCGTGGAGATGCGTGGCACCACCGCGCCTCGGCTGCTGCTGGAGCTGATCTGCGCCCGGATGCTGCTGCCCGGCGCCGACGACACCACCGGCGGCCTGCTCCAGCGCCTGGAGCGCATGGAGCGCCGGCTCGCCCTCGTCGGCACCGACGCGCCGCCGGCCGCCGCCGGCCCCGCGCCGGCCGCCCCGGCTCCGGTACGCCCCGACACTCCCGCCGCGACCGCGGCTGCCGCCGCGCCCGACCCGGGGCCCGCCGGCCCGCCGGCGGCTGCCGCCGCTCCGTCCGGTGTCGCCGCCGCCCGCGCCGCGGCCGGAGCCGCCACCGGTTCCCGGTCGGCGGAGGCGGTCCCGGGTGCCGCGGACCCGGTGGGTGCCACCGCCGGCGGCCCGCCCGCCGATGCTCCCGCCCGCCGTGACGTGCCGTCCTCGGCGGTGATGCCCGACCCGGCCACCCCGGAGCCGCCCCGCCCCGGTGCGGCTCCGGCGGGCGCGCTGGACGCCGTCGCGGTGCGCCGGGTCTGGTCGGACATCGTCGCCAAGGTCAACCGGATCAAGAAGCCGGCCGCCGCGCTGATGCGCGACGCCGTGGTCCGCGACGTGGACGGCGACACCCTGGTGCTGACCGTCAAGTCGCCGGTGCTCGCGCAGATGATGGGCAACCACACCTCGGTGCTGGCCGAGGCGCTGTACGAGGAGTTCGGCGGCCGCTGGCAGATCCGCTGCGAGGTGGCCGGCGAGCGGGGTGGCGCGTCGCTCGGTGGCCCGTCCCGGCCCGCCGCTCCGGCCCGCCCGGCCTCCCCGCCACCGGCCGCCCCCGTCCACCAGGCCCCGGCCGGCGCCGGCCCGTCCGGCAACGGCGCGGGCGGCGGCATGTCCGGCGGCCCGAGCGGTGCGGCCGGCAGGCCGGAGGGCGTGGCCGGCGGGCCTCGTGGTGGCGCGGGCGGCCAGGGCGGGGCGACCCGGCCGGCGTCCGGCGCGGGTGCGGCGCGGGGCGGCAGCCCGTCCGCCGACGACGCCGGGGACTGGCCCGAGGCGGCCCGGCCCGGCGGCGCGGCCGGCGGAGCCGAGGACTGGCCCGAACCGGCCCGCCCGGGCGGCGCGGCCGGGGGCGCCGACGACTGGCCGGAACCGGCCCGGCCGGGCGGCACGGCGACGGCCACCTCGACGGCGGGCGCGGCGACGACCACCGCACCGAGGGGCAGCGCGTCGGCGGCCGCCGCGCCGGCCGTACCAAAGCCGGCCGGTCCCTCGGCGGCGCCGCAGCAGGCCGCGCCCGCCGGTCCCCCGGTGAGCAGCGCGATCGCGGCGGCGCGGGCGGCTGCGGCGGGACGCGGCCCGCGGCCCGCCCAGGCGGCCCGGAAGACCGCGGACGCCGACTGGGCCGGCGAGCCGCCGTACGACCCGGACTTCGACGGGCCGGTGCGCGGCGGCGGGGGACGCCCCGGCGGCGCCCAGCCGGCGAGCCCGACCTACGAGGGCTTCGACCCGGGCGACGAGCCGCTGGACGAGGTGCTCGACGAGCGGACCGCGCGGGAATCCAGCGAGGAGCAGGCGGTACGGCTGCTGCGGGAGGCGTTCGGCGCGGAGAAGATCGACGAGGTGGACGCCCGCTAGGGCCACGGCCCGGCAGGTCGGCGTAGCGGCCGGCGTCCATCGCCGCAGCGGCCCGCGCCTGCTGTTCCGCTGCCGCCGCGGCCTGTTCCCGGGGCATCCGCGTCTTCCGCCGGTCGCTCCCGTGATCGTCCGCCCGGGACCCGCCGGGCGGGGAAGCACCGGGCGGGGCGAGGCCGCTCACAGCGGATAGGCTGAGCGGCGGCCGAGCAGACGAGTGCGAGAAGGAGCCATCCGTGCGCCCAGGTGGACAGCCGAACATGCAGCAGATGCTGAAGCAGGCGCAGAAGATGCAGCAGCAGATCGCCAAGGCCCAGGCCGAGCTCGCCGAGGCCGAGCTGACCGGCACCGCCGGGGGCGGCCTGGTGACCGCGACCGTCGCCGGCACCGGGGAGCTCAAGGCGATCAAGATCGACCCCAAGGCGGTCGACCCGGAGGATGTGGAGACCCTGGAGGACCTGGTCGTCGCGGCGATGCACAACGCCGCCGAGGCGGCCCGGGAACTGACCGAGAAGAAGATGGGCCCGGTCACCGGCGGCATGGGCGGCCTCGGCCTGCCCGGTTTCTGAGCGGCAGATGTACGAGGGTGCCATCCAGGACCTGATCGACGAGCTGGGGCGGCTGCCGGGCGTCGGCCCGAAGAGCGCGCAGCGGATCGCCTTCCACGTCCTGTCGGCCGACCCGGCCGACGTCAACCGGCTGGCCGGCGCGCTGCGCAAGGTCAAGGAGCTGGTGCGGTTCTGCACCAGCTGCTACAACGTGGCCGAGTCCGACCAGTGCCGGATCTGCCGCGACCCGCGCCGCACCGACGAGGTGCTCTGCGTGGTCGAGGAGCCGAAGGACGTGGTCGCGATCGAGCGGACCGGTGAGTTCCGGGGCCGCTACCACGTGCTCGGCGGGGCGATCAACCCGCTGGAGGGGATCGGGCCCGACAACCTGCGCATCCGTGAGCTGATGACCCGCCTGGGCGGGGGCGCGGTGCGGGAGCTGATCCTGGCCACGGACCCGAACACCGAGGGCGAGGCCACCGCCACCTACCTGGCGTTGATGGTCAAGCCGATGGGCATCGCGGTGACCCGGCTGGCGAGCGGCCTGCCGGTCGGCGGCGACCTGGAGTACGCCGACGAGATCACCCTCGGCCGGGCCTTCGAGGGGCGCCGCGCCGTCTGATCCGCCGATCGTGGCCGGCACCGGATCTCGGTGCCGGCCACTGTCGTACGCGCTCGCGCATCCACTGTGGGGTCTGACATGTGGACGATGCGCGTGTCGATACATGTAACAAATTTGCATCGGTCAACCCGGACATCTCGCCCCTTTGATAGCGGTCCGGCGCTGCGTCCAGCGCGGGGTGCCCCGGTTAAGACACGATCCGGTACCAACCAGTTCGACGAAGGTTTCCCGGCGGTCCGAACGAGGGCTATGGTCACGGCCATCGGTGACCCCTGTCACCACGTTGTCCGTACCCCCAAGGAGAAGCACCATGCGTGCATCCAGGCCGAAGGTCGCTATCGCGGCCGTCGCGGTCGCGGCCCTCGCGGTAGCAGGCTGCGCCGAGAGCGACCGCGGTGACAGTTCCGGCGGTAGCAAGAAGGACACCCTCGTCTTCGGCGTAGCCGGGGACCCGAAGGTGCTCGACCCGAGCTTCGCCAGCGACGGTGAGTCGCTGCGCGTCGCACGCAGCATCTTCGAGACGCTGGTCACGCCGGAGGAGGGGGGCACGAAGATCACCCCCGGTCTGGCCGAGTCCTGGACTCCGGACGCCGCCGGCACGACGTGGACGTTCAAGCTGCGTTCCGGCGTGAAGTTCCACGACGGCACCGACTTCAACGCCGAGGCGGTCTGCAAGAACTTCGACCGCTGGTACAACGCCAAGGGCCTCATGCAGAGCCCGGACGTGACGGCGTACTGGCAGGACGTCATGGGCGGCTTCGCCAAGAACGAGGACGCGGAGCTGCCGCCGAGTCTCTTCAAGTCCTGCACCGCCAAGGACGCCACCACCGTGGACCTGGCCTTCACCCGGGTCTCCAGCAAGATCCCGGCCGCGCTGATGCTGCCGTCGTTCTCCATCCACAGCCCGACCGCGCTGGAGAAGTACGACGCCAGCAACGTGGGCGGCACCGCCGAGGACATCAAGTACCCGGCCTACGCGATGGAGCACCCGACCGGCACCGGCCCGTTCAAGTTCAAGTCCTGGGACGTCGCCAACAAGACGCTCACCATCGAGCGCAACGACGACTACGCCGGCACCAAGGCCAAGCTGAAGACCATCATCTTCAAGACCATCTCGGACGAGAACGCCCGCAAGCAGGCGCTGCGCTCCGGCGACATCCAGGGCTACGACCTGGTCGGCCCGGCCGACGTCGAGCCGCTGAAGGGCGAGGGCTTCAACGTCCTGACCCGCCCGGCGTTCAACGTGCTCTACCTGGCCATCAACCAGAAGGGCAACCCGAAGCTCGCCGACATCAAGGTCCGGCAGGCCATCGCGCACGCCCTGAACCGGCAGGCGCTGGTCGACTCGAAGCTGCCCCCGGGCGCCAAGGTCGCCGAGAACTTCATGCCGGACACGGTCGAGGGCTGGAACGGCGACGTCGTCAAGTACGACTACAACCCGGAGAAGGCCAAGCAGCTGCTGGCCGAGGCCGGCGCGACGAACCTGACCCTGAAGTTCCACTACCCGACCGAGGTCACCCGGCCGTACATGCCGAACCCGAAGGACATCTTCGAGCTGCTCTCGGCGGACCTCAAGGCGGTCGGCATCAAGGTCGAGGCCATCCCGCTGAAGTGGAGCCCGGACTACCTCAACGCCACCACGTCCGGCAGCAAGCACGACATCCACTTCCTCGGCTGGACCGGTGACTACGGCGACGCCTACAACTTCATCGGCACCTTCTTCGACCGGCCGAAGGACGAGTGGGGCTTCACCAACAAGGCCCTGTTCGACCAGTTCAAGGACGCCGACACCACCGCCGACCAGGCGGCCCGGGTGGAGAAGTACAAGGCCCTCAACAAGGCCATCATGGAGTTCCTGCCCGGTGTCCCGGTGTCGCACTCGCCGCCGGCGATCGTGTTCGGCAAGGACGTGACCGGGGTCAAGGCCAGCCCGCTCACCGACGAGCGGCTTGAAACGGCCGAGTTCAAGTCCTGACCTGACGCAAGGCACGCGGGCGGGCGCTGTTTCGACAGCGTCCGCCCGCGACCCTCCGCACCCCTTTCGAGGCCACCGTGTTCCGGTTCATCGTCAGACGCCTGCTCCAGCTGATACCCACGCTGTTCGGGCTCTCCCTCCTGCTCTTCATCTGGCTCCGCCGACTGCCCGGCGGTCCCGAGACCGCCATCCTCGGCGAGCGCGGCACGCCCGAGATGCGTGCCGCGATCCGGCGCAACATGGGCCTCGACGAGCCGATCCTGGTGCAGTACGGCCGGTTCGTGCGGCGGCTGCTCCGCCTCGACCTCGGCACCTCGACCTCCACCAAGCGCGCGGTCACCACGGAGTTCCTGGAGCGCTTCCCGGGCACCGTCGAGCTGACCGTCATGGCGCTGGTGATCGCGATCGGGCTCGGCATCCCGCTCGGCTACCTGGCCGCCCGCCGTCGCGGCCGGATGCTCGACCACCTCTCGGTCGGCGGCTCGCTGATCGGCATCTGCATCCCCGTCTTCTTCCTGGCCTACGTGCTCAAGGCGATCTTCTCGGAGAACCTCGGCTGGTTCCCGTCCAGCGGCCGGCAGGACCCGACGCTCGGCGCCACCCGGATCACCAACTTCTTCGTCCTCGACGGACTGATGACGCGGGAGTGGGACGCCGCCGCCGACGCGATCTGGCACCTCGTGCTGCCGGGCGTCGCGCTGGCCAGCATCCCGCTCGCGATCATCGTCCGGATCACCCGGGCCAGCGTGCTGGAGGTGCTCAACGAGGACTTCGTCCGCACCGCCGAGGCGAAGGGCCTCACCGAGCCGACCGTCCGCCGCCGGCACGTGCTGCGCAACGCGATGCTGCCGGTGGTCACCTCGATCGGCCTGCTCACCGGCGGCCTGCTCTCCGGCGCGGTGCTGACCGAGACCGTCTTCGCCTTCAGCGGCATCGGGGCGTTCATCTACGACGCCATCGGCCAGCGGGACTACCCGGTGCTGATGGGCTTCATCATGATCATCGCGGTGGTGTACGTGCTGGTGAACCTCCTGGTCGACCTCTCCTACAGCCTGATCGACCCGAGGGTGAGGGTCCGATGACGATCACCACCGGCAAGAAGAAGGAAAAGATCGACCGGCTCTCCGAGCTGGCCGCCCGGGACGACGAGCGTGGCGTCAGCCTCTGGCAGGAGGCGTTCCGCCGGTTGCGGCGCAACCCCGCGGCGATCATCGGCGCGGTCATCCTGGTGCTCTTCGTCCTGGTCGCGGTCGTCGGGCCGTTCTTCGTCCCGTACGGGCCGACCGACGCGATCGGCATCCGCGAGGGCGTGGTCAAGTCGGGCCAGGGCCTCATCCCCGGCTCCTCCGGCGACCACTGGTTCGGCTACGACCACCAGGGCCGCGACGTGTTCAGTCGGATGATCGTCGGCGCCCGGCAGACCCTGCTCGTCGGCGTGGTCTCCACGCTGATCGGTCTGGCGGTCGGCGCCCTGATCGGTGGGGTCGCCGGCGCGGCGGCCGGGCTGGGCGGCCGGTGGGGCCGGGCCGTCGACACCGCGCTCATGCGGGTCATCGACATGATGCTGGCGCTGCCCAGCCTCCTGCTGGCGGTGAGCATCGCCGCCCTGCTCGGGGCGAGCCTGACCACCGTGATGATCGCGGTCGGCGTGGTCTCCGTGCCGGTCTTCGCCCGGCTGCTGCGCGGCTCGATGATCTCCCAGGCCAACAGCGACTACGTGCTGGCGGCCACCTCGCTGGGCGTGAAGAAGTCGAAGATCGCGATCACCCACGTGGTGCCCAACTCGCTCGCCCCGGTGATCGTGCAGGCCACACTGACCCTGGCCACCGCGATCATCGAGGCCGCCGCGCTCTCCTTCCTCGGCCTCGGCAACCCCGACACGGCCGTGCCGGAGTGGGGCGTGATGCTCGCCGACGCGCAGCCGTACCTGGGCATCCGGCCGGGGCTGGCGATCTACCCGGCGGTCGCGATCATCATCACCGCGCTCGGCTTCACCCTGCTCGGTGAGGCGATGCGCGAGGCCCTCGACCCGAAGCTGCGGAAGTAGGTCTCCATGTGTGAAGCGCGAGGAGTGAGCTTGCGAGCCCCGCAGTCGCGGACGGTAGGTCGGCTGGGTGAAGAGTTGCGAGCCCCGCAGTCTCGGACGGAGGGTCGGTAATGGCACTGCTCGAAGTGGACGACCTCTCCGTCACCTTCGCCCGGCGCGGTCAGCGCACCGTGCACGCCGTGGACGGTGTCTCGTTCTCCGTCGACGCCGGCGAGGTGGTCGGCCTGGTCGGTGAGTCCGGCTGTGGCAAGAGCGTGACCTCGCTGGCGATCATGGGCCTGCTGCCCAAGCAGCCGGGCCTGCGCGTCGGCGGCAAGGCGGTCTTCGACGGCACCGACCTGCTCCAGCTCGACGACCGGTCCCGGCGGGACATCCGCGGCCGGGACGTCGCGATGATCTTCCAGGACCCGCTGTCCTCCCTGAACCCGGTCATCCCGATCGGGTTGCAGGTGACCGAGGTGCTCGCGCGGCACCGGGGGATGAAGGGCGCGGCGGCCGAGAAGGAGGCGGCGACGCTGCTGGACCGGGTCGGCATCCCCGACCCGAAGCGGCGGTTGAAGGAGTACCCGCACCAGCTCTCCGGCGGCATGCGGCAGCGCGCCCTCATCGCGATGGCGGTGGCCTGCAAGCCCCGGCTGCTGATCGCCGACGAGCCGACCACGGCGCTGGACGTCACCATCCAGGCGCAGATCCTGGAGTTGCTCAAGGAGTTGGTCCGCGACTCCGGCACCGCGCTCGTCATGATCACGCACGACCTGGGCGTGGTGGCCGGCATGTGCGACACCATCAACGTGCTCTACGCCGGCAGGGTGGTGGAGACGGCCCGCCGTCGTCCGCTGTTCCGCGAGCCCCGGCACCCGTACACCGTGGGGTTGCTCGGCTCGGTGCCCCGCCTGGACGCCGGGCGCGGGGAGCGACTGAACCCGATCCCCGGCTCGGTCCGCGACGTGTTGCCCTGGCCGGACGGCTGCGCCTTCGCGCCGCGCTGCTCCCGGCGGGTCGACGAGTGCGTGGGGGAGCCGCCCGCGCTGGTGCACGCCCACGACGGGCGCAGCTACCGCTGCGTCAACCCGGCGCCGCTGCCCGGCACCGTGCCCCCGCGGGCCGCCGCCGCTCCGGCGGCGGAGGCGACCGCGGGCCCGGTGCCCGCCCCGCGCGAGGAGGAGAAGCCGTGACCGAGAGCGACATCCTCGTCGAGGTCCGCGACCTGAAGGTGCACTTCCCGATCCGGCGGGGGGTGATCCTCGACCGGACGGTCGGGCACGTGAAGGCGGTCGACGGGGTCGACCTGCGCATCGCGCGCGGCCGGACGTACGGCCTGGTGGGCGAGTCCGGGTGCGGCAAGTCGACGCTCGGCCGGGCGCTGCTCCAGCTCACCCCGCCCACCGGCGGCGAGGTCGCCTTCGACGGCGTCGAGCTGACGAAGCTGCCGGCGGGCAAGCTGCGGTCGATGCGCCGCCGGATGCAGATGATCTTCCAGGACCCGATGTCGAGCCTGGACCCCCGGCAGAACGTCGAGTCGATCCTCACCGAGGGGTTGCAGACCCACGGCATCGGCGGCAACCGCGACGAGCGGCGGCGGATCATCAGCGAGACGCTGGACAAGGTCGGCCTGCCCCGCTGGGCGCTCTCCCGCTACCCGCACGAGTTCTCGGGCGGCCAGCGGCAGCGCATCGGCATCGCCCGGGCGCTGGTGCTCGGGCCCGACCTGATCGTCGCCGACGAGCCGGTGTCCGCGCTCGACGTGTCGATCCAGGCCCAGGTGGTGAACCTGCTCGACGAGCTCCAGGACAGCCTCGGCCTGACCTACCTGGTGATCGCGCACGACCTCGCCGTGGTGCGGCACATCTCCGACACGGTCGGCGTGATGTACCTCGGCGCGCTGGTCGAGGAGGCGCCGAGCGACCGGCTCTACACGGAACCGCTGCACCCCTACACCCGGGCACTGATGTCGGCGGTGCCGGTGCCGGACCCCGACGTGGAGGACCGGCGGGAGCGCATCCTGCTCGCCGGCGACCTGCCCTCGCCCGCCAACCCGCCGGCGGGCTGCCGGTTCCACACCCGCTGCCCGTGGGCGCAGCCGACCCGCTGCGCCGACGAGCGGCCGGTGCTGCGGGAGATCGACGGGAGCCGGGTCGCCTGCCACTTCGCGGAGCGGATCGCCAGCGGCGAGCTGCGCCCGCACAAGGTCAGCGTGCAGATCACCCGCCCGATGGGCGAGGGCGAGGAGCCCCACACCGTCTCGGCCCCCAGCGAGCCCGGCTCGTACGTCTGACCCGCGGCGCGGACGCGGTCCCGCCGGGGGGCCGCGTCCGGCCGTGGTCAGCCCTCGGGGCGGTGCAGCAGGGCGACGGCGATGCCGTGCACCGCGTCCAACCCGGCCGGATCAGCCAGCGCGACCCTGCCGCCGGTGACCGTGTACCACTCGTCGGCGTCCTTGTACCGCACCGACAGCGTGACCTGGCCGTCGGCGTAGCCGGTGCGCAGGGTCAGCTCGCCGGTGACCACGCCGACCTCGTCGGTCATCACCCCGCCGGGGCCGGGCACGAGGTCGGCGGTGCGTTCCTGGGCGGCGGCCGACGCGCCGCCGGCGTCGGCGGCCATGCCCGCCCCCGGCACCGCGGTCTGCGTGGCGGCTCTCCCGTCCGCCGTCATGCCGGCCGTGGTCGGCCCCGCCGGCGCGCTGCCGACAGCCGCCGCCGCGTCCTCCCCGCCGGAGTCCGGCATCTGCTCGGGAGCGGGGGTCGCCCCGGCCCCGGTCACGGCTTGTTCGCCCATGTGCAGCCCTCCAACATGTCGGTCAGGGCGGCCTTCTCGGCGGTGGTCACCGTGAGCCGCCAGTGGTGCTTGACCGCCACCCAGTTCTCGGCGTACTGGCACCAGAACGACCGGTTCGCCGGTTTCCACTGGGACGGGTCCTGATCACCCTTTGCCCGGTTGGAGTTCTTGGAAACCGCGATGAGCTGCGGTCGGTCCATGTCGTTGGCGAAGTCGCCGCGCTTGGCGTCGTCCCACTCGTCGGCGCCGGAGCGCCACGCGTTCGCCAGCGGCACCATGTGGTCGATGTCCACGTCCGACGGATCGGTCAGGGCGCGGTCGTCGTACACGCTCTCCCACCGGCCGCCGACCACGTTGCAGCCGGAGAGCCTGATGTCCTCCCCGTCGCGCTTCAGCACGCTGTCCCGCACGTCGCAGTTCTTGCCGGTGTCCCGCCAGTGCGGGAAACGCTCCCGGCTGTAGCCCTTCATCGACCCCGCGCCGGCGACGCTGAGCTGGGCCAGCTTCTGCGCGGCGTTTCCGCCGCTGCTGCTCGGCGGGGCCTCCGGCTCGTCGACGGCGACGCAGCCGGCCGCGCCGAGCGCCAGCGCCGCGGCCAGCGCGGCCGTCACCGCGACGCGCGGTCCTGATCTGGTACGCACAGACGACACCTCTCCAGCTTGCGGGCTCCCGGCGATCCCGCACAGTACCCGGGCATGGTTTCGGCGTTTCGTGGCGTCTCTCATATGGTGCGGGGAAGATTGGACGCCATGACCGACTCCGCGCCCGCGCTCCGGCTGGGCACCGCCCACGGTCGGGGCACCCTGCTCGCCGCCGTCCTCGCCTCCGGCATGGTCTTCCTGGACAGCACGGTGGTCAATGTGGCGCTGCCCCGGCTCGGCGCGGAACTCGAGGCCACCGTCGCCGGTCTCCAGTGGACGGTCAACGGATACCTGCTGATGCTCGCCGCCTTCGTCCTGCTCGGCGGCGCGCTCGGCGACCGCTTCGGGCGGCGGCGGGTCTTCCTGCTCGGGGTGGTCTGGTTCACCGCCGCCTCGCTGCTCTGCGGCCTGGCCCAGGGCACGGAGTGGCTGATCGCGGCCCGTTTCCTCCAGGGCGCCGGCGGCGCGCTGCTGACCCCGGGCTCGCTGTCGGTGCTCCAGGCCAGCTTCCACCCCGACGACCGGGGTCGGGCGATCGGCGCCTGGTCGGGACTGTCCGGCGTCTCCACCGCGCTCGGCCCGTTCATCGGCGGCTGGCTGATCGACGCGCTCTCCTGGCGGTGGATCTTCTTCCTCAACCTGCCGCTGGCCGTGCTGGTGGTGCTCGCCGCGCTGCGCTGGGTGCCGGAGAGCCGGGACGAGGCCACCTCCCGCACCCGGGCGGCCGGCCGGCGCCGCCGCTTCGACGTGGCCGGCGCGCTGCTCGGCGCGCTCGCCCTGGCCGGCGTCACGTACGCGCTGATCGACGCCCCGGCGCGCGGCTTCGACTCGGCGCCGGTGCTGGTCGCGGCGCTGCTCGGGGTGGCCGGCGCGGTGGCCTTCGTGCTCGTCGAGCGGCGCCGGGGCGACACCGCGATGTTGCCCACCGGGCTGTTCAGCAGCCAGCTCTTCTCCGTGCTGAACGTCTTCACCGTGCTGGTCTACGCGGCGCTCGGCGGCTTCACCTTCTTCCTCGCCGTCTACCTGCAGAACGTGGTCGGCTGGTCGGCGCTGCTCACCGGGGTCGCGTTGCTGCCGATGACGGTGCTGCTGCTGGTCGGCTCGGCGCGGGCGGGCGCGCTGTCGGCGCGGATCGGTCCCCGGCTGCCGCTGACCGTCGGGCCGGTGGTCGCCGCCGCCGGGCTGGTGCTGCTGCGGGGCGTCGACCCGGACGCGTCGTACTGGCGGGACGTGCTGCCCGGGGTGGTGCTCTTCGGGGTCGGGCTGACCCTGGTGGTGGCGCCGCTGACCGCGTCGGTGCTGGCGGCGGTCGACGACCGGTTCGCCGGCGTGGCGAGCGGCTTCAACAACGCGGCGTCCCGGGCCGGCGGCCTGCTCGCGGTGGCGGCGCTACCGCTGCTGGTCGGGCTCTCCGGCACCGGCTACGAGCAGGCGGGCGAGCTGACCGGGGCCTACCGGGACGCGATGCTCTGGTGCGCCGGCCTGCTGCTGGCCGGCGCGGCGTTGGCCGCCCTGCTCATCCACCGCCCGCGCCGCCGAGAGCCCCGCGGAAGCGGTACGGTCGCCGCGTGACGGATCAGGACAAGGCGTCGCCCCGCCTGCGCTACCGCCTGCTCACCGGGCCGGACGACGCCGACTTCTGCCGGCGCGTCAGCGAGGCGCTCGCCGACGGGTACCGGCTGCACGGCTCGCCCGCGATGACCTTCGACGGTGAGCGGGTCGTGGTCGCCCAGGCGGTGGTGCTCGCGGACGGCTGGGCGGCCGACATCACCCCCGTCTGATCACGGCGGCGCCGACGGCGCGACCCGCCGGGCGTACGACGCCTGCGGCGGCTCGGGCGTGTGGCGACGTGCGGAAGGGCCCCCTGCGATCGCCAGGCGTTCGGCAGGGGACCCTTCCTCGCGCGTCAGGCGCGGGCGCGGTTGACGGCGCTCGTCACGGCCTTGATCGAGGCGGTGACGATGTTGGCGTCGGTGCCTACGCCCCAGACCGTACGACCGTCGACCTCGCACTCCACGTACGCGGCGGCCTGCGCGTCCCCGCCGGAGGAGAGCGCGTGCTCGTGGTAGTCGAGCACCCGCACCGCCACGCCCACCGACTGGAGCGCGTTGACGTACGCGTCGATCGGGCCGTTGCCGACCGCGGTCAGCGAGTGGGCCTCGCCGTCCAGGCCGACGCGGGCCTCGATCTCGACCTTGCCCTCGGGGGTCCCGATGGCGTAGCCGTCCAGGGTGAGCGCCGGGTCGGCCTGGTGGTCGAGCAGGTAGTGCCCCGCGAAGATCTCCCACATGGTGCCCGGGTCGACCTCGCCGCCGTCGTGGTCCGTGACCTGCTGGACCACGCCGGAGAACTCGATCTGGAGCCGGCGCGGCAGGTCGAGCTGGTGCTCGCTCTTCATGATGTACGCGACGCCGCCCTTGCCGGACTGCGAGTTGACCCGGATGACCGCCTCGTAGGTGCGGCCCAGGTCCTTCGGGTCGATCGGCAGGTAGGGCACCGCCCAGGTGAAGTTGTCGACGGGCACCCCGGCCGCCGCCGCGTCCGCCGTCAGGGCGTCGAAGCCCTTCTTGATCGCGTCCTGGTGGGAGCCGGAGAAGGCGGTGTAGACCAGGTCGCCCGCGTACGGGTGGCGCTCGTGCACCGGGAGCTGGTTGCAGTACTCGACGGCCCGCTTCACCTCGTCGATGCGCGAGAAGTCGATCATCGGGTCGATGCCCTGGGAGAACAGGTTCAGGCCCAGCGTCACCAGGTCGACGTTGCCGGTGCGCTCGCCGTTGCCGAACAGGCAGCCCTCGACCCGGTCCGCGCCGGCCAGCAGGCCCAGCTCGGCGGCGGCCACACCGGTGCCCCGGTCGTTGTGCGGGTGCAGGCTCAGCACCAGGCTGTCCCGCCGGGGCAGGTGCCGGTGCATCCACTCGATCGAGTCGGCGTAGACGTTCGGCATCGCCATCTCGACGGTGGCGGGCAGGTTGACGATCAGCTTCCGGTCCGGCGTCGGGTCGACCACCTCGATGACCTTGGCACAGACCTCCAGCGCGTACTCCAGCTCCGTGCCGGTGTACGACTCCGGCGAGTACTCGTAGTGGATGTCGGTGTCCGGGGTGTGGATCTCCGCGTACTTCTGGCAGAGCCGCGCGCCCTGGGTGGCGATGTCCGCGATGCCGTCGCGGTCCAGCCCGAAGACCACCCGGCGCTGGAGCGTGGAGGTCGAGTTGTAGAAGTGCACGATCGCGCGCCGCGCGCCGCGCAGCGACTCGAAGGTGCGGTCGATCAGGTGCTCCCGGCACTGGGTGAGCACCTGGATCGTGACGTCGGAGGGGATCAGGTCCTGCTCGATCAGCTGCCGGACGAAGTCGTAGTCGGTCTGGCTGGCCGAGGGGAAACCGACCTCGATCTCCTTGTAGCCCATCTGCACCAGGAGCTGGAACATCCGCCGCTTGCGCTCCGGCGACATCGGGTCGATGAGCGCCTGGTTGCCGTCGCGCAGGTCCACCGCGCACCAGCGCGGCGCGGTCTCGACGTGCCGGGTCGGCCAGGTGCGGTCCGGCAGGTCGATGCGGAACTGCTGCTGGTAGGGCTGGTAGCGGTGGTACGGCATCCCGCTGGGGCGCTGCCGGGCGATCGGATCGGTTTCCGCGTCGGTGACGGGTTGAGCCATGACGAAGTGCTCCCCTTGAACATGTGGCGTCAGCAATCGGAAGGTGTCGGCCAGGTGCCGGGGCGACGGTGCCCGGGCGGTGCCGATGGGAAGTTCGGATGTGCTGGACGGCGCGGTTCGACTCCGCGACGAGGTGCCGGCCTTCAGGCCTCGTCGCGGCGATTAAGGAGGAGGTACGCCCGCCACATGACCAGGTAACCCTACGTGGTGGGGCGAGTCGCGGGAAGGACGGTCCGGACTATGAGACGCACTTCGCATCCCCGCTGGTCAGCACGATCTGGGCCAGGGGGAGGCGGCGGCGCAGGCCGGTCTCCGACCCGAGCAGGTCGGCGGGCAGGCTGAGCGGGTCGCCGAGCTGCCCGACGGCCACCACCACGTGCGGCCGTACGCCGTCCGGCAGGTCGAGGTCGGCGGCCAGGCCGGCGCGGTCCAGGCCGCGCAGTTGACGCACGTGCAGGCCGAGCGCCGTGGCCTGCACGGTGAGGTGGGCGATGGCCTGACCCAGGTCGTAGAGGTGCCCGGCGGCCCCGGTCAGGTGGGTGCCCAGCAGCAGGGCGGAGGCGCGCTGGGCCCACCGCTGGTCCGGCTCCGGCAGGTTCACCAGGATCCGCTTGAACGTCTCGTCGTCGCGGTGCCCGAGGACGAACCGCCACGGCTGGACGTTGCCGGCCGAGGGCGCCCAGCGGGCCGCCTCGATCAGCGCCGTCGCGTGGTCGGCGGCCAGTTCCGCCGTCGGGTCGAAGGACCGGGGGCTCCAGCGGAACGCGAGCAGCGGGGTGAGGTCGACCATGCGACGAGTGTCCCGTACAGGCGGTTCGGCAACTAGGGGCGGTATGTCCGAATGTGGCGGAAAGCACCCGTAACGTGCGGCTGGGTCAGAGCGTTCCCGCGCTCGGGCTGTCGGTCGGCTCCGGCGCCGCCGTACCGAGCGGCTCGCCGTCCACCACCGGACCGGCGAGCTGCACGGTCGCCGGGGCCGGCCCGGGCGGCCCGGCCAGGGTGAGCGTGCCGAACGCCGTGCGCACCCCGGTGGGCGTGCCGTCGGGGCCGTAGCAGTAGATGCCCACGTCCAGCGGGGCGTTGATCGAGGCCGAGGTGGTCTCCACCGAGTAGCACGTGCCCGACGCCCCGGGCAGGGGCTGGGCGGGTGACACGGCGAGCGGGGCGCGCCGGTCGGTCAGCACGTCCAGCCAGTCGGTGAACGGGTGCTGCACCCGGGGGTCCAGCCGGCGGGGCACCGCGTCGTCCGGGTCGCCGAGGCGTACGCAGCTCGCCGGCTCGGGCCGGGCGGCGGACGGCAGGGCGCACTGGAACAGCCCGTCGGCGGTGGCGGCGAGCGAGATGTCCGCGGTGCCGCCGAGCGCACCGCCCGGGACGTCGACCCGCCAGGTGCCGTCGTTCGCGCTGGTCACCATGATCGTGCGGTCCGGGGCGTCCGGGCTGCGCAGCGTGTAGCCGGCGACCAGATGCCGGTCCTGCGCCGCCGCGGCCAGCGCGGCCAGCGCGTCGCGCGCCGCGTCCATCCCCACCGGGACGGGCGTCGACGTGGCGGGCGGTGGCGTGACCGGCTCGTCGGCGGCGCAGGCGACGAGGAGCGCCGGCAGGGCGAGCGCGAGCGGGCCGGCGAGGCGTCGGGCCGGCCGCGCCGCCGTGCGGAGGCCGGCGACGGGGGCGCGGACCTCCTCGGCGGCGGCCTTCCC
>NZ_JBFAVI010000062.1:30811-36533 GCF_040679695.1 Micromonospora sp. NPDC052213 | reverse complement strand
TGCAGGGCGCGCAGCGCGAGCGCCGCCCCGGCGGTGCCCGCGACCACGTCGAGGTGGCGGTCGCCGTCGAACCGCCGGAGCAGTTCCGGGACGAGGCGCGACGCTCTCCTGCCACGCCGCGCGCCGGCTCCCCCGTCCCGTTCAGCGGGTGGCGGCCGCCACGTAGGCGTCGATCTCGGCGCCGATCCGCTGCTTGCCCGCGGGGTCCAGGAAGGAGGCGGTCACCGCGTTGCGGGCCAGCGCGGCCAGCCCCTCCGGGCCCGCGTCGAGCAGCCGGGCCGCGACGGCGTACTCGTCGTTGAGGGTGGTGCCGAACATCGGCGGATCGTCGGAGTTGATGGTGACCAGCAGGCCGGCGTCGACCAACTGCCGCAACGGGTGCTCGTCGATGGTGGCGACCGCCCGCGTCCGCACGTTGGAGGTCGGGCAGACCTCCATGCCGATCCGGTGCTCGGCGAGGTGGGCCAGCAGCTCCGGGTCCTGGGCGGCGGAGATGCCGTGCCCGATCCGCTCCGCGCCCAGGTCGCGCAGCGCGTCCCAGACCGTCTGCGGGCCGGTGGTCTCGCCGGCGTGCGGCACCGAACGCAGGCCGGCCGCCCGGGCCCGGTCGAAGTACGGCTTGAACTGCGGCCGGGGCACGCCGATCTCCGGGCCGCCCAGGCCGAAGCTGATCAGCCCGTCCGGGCGCTCCTCCAGCGAGATCCGCAGGGTCTCCTCGGCCGCCGGCAGGCCCGCCTCGCCGGGGATGTCGAAGCACCAGCGCAGCTCGATGCCGAAGTCCGCCGCGGCCCGCTTGCGGGCGTCCTCGATCGCCTCGCAGAACGCCGGGGCGGGGATGCCCCGGTGCACGTGCGAGTAGGGCGTCACGGTCAGCTCGGCGTAGCGGACCTGCTGGCGGGCCAGCTCGCGGGCCACCTCGTGGGTGAGGATCCAGACGTCCTCCTGGTCGCGGATGAGGTCCACGACGCTCAGGTAGACCTCGATGAAGTGCGCGAAGTCGCGGAAGGCGAAGTAGTCGGCGAGCGCGGCCGGGTCCGCGGGCACGGGGCTGCGGCCCTCGTGGCGGGCGGCCAGCTCGGCGACGATCCGGGGCGAGGCGGAGCCGACGTGGTGCACGTGCAGCTCCACCTTGGGCAGTCCGGCGATGAAGGTTTGCAGGTCGGTCACATGTTCTCCTCTGCACGGGCGCCGGTACGGGCGACGAAGAAGACGCGTCGGAACGGGAAGTACACCTGACCGTGCCGCGCCGGGTACGCCTGCGCGAGGCGTACACCGAGTTCGGCCCGGAAGTCGGCCCAGCCGGCGGCGTCCAGGGCCGCGCGGACCGGCCGGAGCGCGGTGCCCTCCATCCAGGTCAACACGGGGTGGTCCGCGTCGGCGCGGGCCGGCAGCAGGTGCACGTAGGTAGTCTCCCAGGCGTCCACGGCGCAGCCGGCACCGGTCAGCAACCCGGCGTAGCCGGTGGCGTCGTCGACCGGGGCCTCGCGCAGCAGTGGAGCGAGGTCGGCGCGCCAGGCCGGGCGGCCGGCGACCTCGCGCAGCGCCCGGTGTGACGGCGCGTCGAAGTTGCCCGGCACCTGCACCGCCAGCCAGGCCCCACCGGGCAGCTCACGCGCCCAGCGGGCGAGCAGCTCGCGATGGCCGGGGACCCACTGCAGCACCGCGTTGCTGACCACCACGTCCACGTCGGACTCCGGCCGCCAGTCCCGGACGTCGCCCACCGCGAAGGAGACCGGGGACGCGGTGGCGTGTGCCCGCGCGATCATCTCCGCGGAGGAGTCGAGGCCGACGACGCGGCTGTCCGGCCAGCGTCCGGCGAGGGTCTCCGTCAGGTTGCCGGGCCCGCAGCCGAGGTCGACCACGGCGCGCGGTCGCTCGGCCGGGACCCGCGCGAGCAGGTCGTGGAAGGGCCGGGAGCGCTCGTCGCCGAAGCGCAGGTATGTCGTCGGATCCCACATCACAGCCTCCCAAACCGTACGTCCGTCTTGTTAACCGTACGGCCCGTGGCGCGGCCCCACAAGCGGGATCACTAGGCTCGGTGGCATGGAGCAGCGGACCTTCCCCCGGCCGGGGCGGCACGTCGGGGTGATCGGGCCGGGCAGCGAGCAGCTCGTCGGACGGTTCCCCGGGACGGGGATCGACGAAGGGGAGTCACGATGAAGGGCTGGCTGCCGCTCACCCTCGGCCTGCTCGCCGTGGTCGGCGGGGCGGTCTGGACCGTGCAGGGCCTCGGCTACGTCGAGGGCAGCCTGATGACCGACCAGCGGATCTGGGCGATCATCGGGCCGCTCGTCGTCCTGATCGGACTCGCGCTGCTCTGGTCCGGGCTGCGCGCCCGCCGACGCCGCTGAGCCGCCCCTGCGCTCCCGCCCCCGACGCGCCGACCGCGCCCGGATACGCGGAAAGCCCCGCATCCCGGGCGGGATACGGGGCTTCACTGGTGATCCGGGCGTCGGATCATCCACTGGTCGGCGACTGCCGACCAGCGGTGCTCAGATGGGGCGGACCTGCTCGGCCTGCGGACCCTTCTGACCCTGGGCGATCTCGAACTCCACCCGCTGGTTCTCCTCCAGCGTGCGGTAGCCGCTGGTCTGGATGGCCGAGAAGTGGACGAACACGTCAGCACCCCCGCCGTCGACGGTGATGAAGCCGAAGCCCTTGTCAGCGTTGAACCACTTCACGGTTCCCTGCGCCATGTGTATCTCCTTCTAAAACTGGCGGCCGAGCACGCCGTGCGGCCGATTGGCCGTTTTCGAGCAGCGGCGCCTGAGGCGGCCCCCATTGAAGGAGACTTCTCTCAACCCACGCCATCTCTCAACAGCGTGGAACAGCAAACCACGTACGCAAAAACTCTGCACAGCCTACCCGACGAAATTCTCCGACATGTGACCTGACGGATGCCGAAGATCCGCTGGGTGGGCGCTTACCGCCGTGCGAAAGGCCCCCTCACCGCCACGGCGAGGGAGCCTTCGATCGAAAGCCGGGTCAGTCCGGCCAGTGCCCGGTCAGCCGGCGTACGCCCACCGCGCCGCCCCGGTCGACGGCGGCCCGGACGACCGCGAAGATGGCGCCCTGCAAGGCCGCCGCCGCCAGGATCTCGCCCCAGCCGCGGTCCTCGTCGGTGGCGCTGGGCGCCTCGCCGTCGCCCGCCGTCACCTTCCAGACCTGCCGGAAGATCATGCCCGCGACCGCACCGGCGGCGATGCCCATCAGCACGCCGACCGGCTTGTACGCGGCCCTCCCGATGTTCCTGCTCACCCGCGCCTCCCCCGGACGATCAACAGCACGATAGCGGCGGCCACCGCACCGGCCGCGAGGGCCACGAACGGCGCCGGGTTGCGCCGGACGACCGCGCCCGTCTCCTGCGCCTGCCCTCGCGCGAGCTGCGCCTTCTGCGCCGCCTGCCCACGCACCCGGGCCACGGTCTGCGCGGCCTGCTCCCGCATCCGCTCCTTCGCCTGGTCGGCGGAGGACCTCAGGCGCGCCTTGACGTCGGCCTTGGCGGCCAGCGCCTCCATGGTCTCGCCCAACTCGACCCGGGTCCGCCGGATCTCCTCCCGGAGCGCCTCGGTGTCGCCGGTGCCCCGGCCGTTGCCCGTCGTCATGCCCGCCCCCTGTCCTTCACGGCGGCGGCGACGGTGTCGACGTCGGCCCGGACGCTGCGCACCGTGGCCGCCGGCACCGGTGGGACCGCCTGGCTGACCTGCTTCTTGCCCACCAGCGCGAGGATGCCGGCCATCACGAAGAGCACCACCGCGACGATCAGGGCCGCGGCCCAGGCCGGCAGCACCAGATCGAGCAGCAGGATCGCGGTGGCGACCAGGGCGCCCAGGCCGTAGAGCGCCAGCGCCCCGCCGCCGCCGAAGAGGCCGATGCCGATGCCGGCATGCTTGCCCTTCTGGGTCAGCTCCGCACGGGCCAGGGCCAGCTCGTCGCGGACCAGGCGGGAGACCTGCTCCGTGGCCCGCTGCACCAGCTCGGCGGTGGACGGCTCGCTCCCGTCGCGGGATGTGCGGGCGTTCGCCACGTCAGCCATGCTGTCCTCCTTTCATCATCACCGCGCTGTATGCCCGGAGTCGCCGCCCGTCAATCCTTCGCGCGGTGGCCGGTGAGCCCGGGCCGCCGCGTCCCCCGTGCCGATGGACGGCGCGCGGGAGGAGGTGCAGAAGCGTCGCGCAGCAGGTCCCCACGAAACGCCCGGTCAAACTTCCCGAGCCAGCGCACTCCGCCCGGTCACCCCACGAGGCACAACCCCACCCACACCTCCAACCGCCCCCAGCCCCCACAGGTCACGACCCACCCGCCCCTGCCCTCCCCCCGACCCCCACCCGGCCTCGCGATCTTGCACCTTCCGCCCCGGCAAATCGGACGTTCTCCGCATCCGGAGGGCACGATGCGCAAGATCGCGGGGCGGGATGGGGCAGGGGCAGGGGCGGGGGTTGAGGGCCGCGGGGGTTGAGGGGTGCGGGGGTCAGCGGCGGGTTTCGGCGGGCTCGTCGGGGCCGACGAAGGCCTCGCTGCGGGCGTCGCCGTCGTCGCTGCCGCCGAAGACCCGGGCGTCGTCGGGCACCTCGCCGTCGGCGAGGCGGCGCACCGGCCGGCGGGGCCGTACCCACTGCCACGGCAGGTTGCTCTCCGCGTCGCCGATCTCGGTACGCATCCGGGGCATCGCGGTCGGCCGCTGGTCCCGGATCCAGGCGACCAGGTGCTCGCGGACCAGGCAGCGCAGGTCCCACAGGCTGCCGGCGTCGGCCGCGCTGACCAGGGCGCGCACCTTGATCATGCCGCCGGTCGCGTCGGTCACCTGGAGCACGCAGACCCGGCCGTCCCACAGGTCGGTGCTCTCCACCAGGCGGCGCAGCTCCTCCCGCATGGCCTGCACCGGGATCGCCCAGTCGACGTCGAACTCGGCGGTGCCCAGCACGGCCGCCTCCGTGCGGGTCCAGTTCTGGAACGGCTTGGTGGTGAAGTACGAGGTGGGCAGGATCAGCCGGCGGTCGTCCCAGATCTGCACCACCACGTAGCTGAGGGTCAGCTCCTCGATCCGGCCCCACTCCCCCTCGACCACCACCACGTCGTCGAGGCGCACCGCGTCACTGAAGGCGAGCTGGAGGCCGGCGAAGACGTTGCCCAGCAGGCTCTGCGCGGCGAGCGCGGCGACCACACCGACGACACCGGCGCTGGTCAGCACGCCGGCGCCGATGCCGCGTACGGCCGGGAAGGTCATCAGCATGACGCCGACCGCCAGGACGACGATCACCGCGATGGTCAACCGGCGCAGCATCACCACCTGGGTCCGCACCCGCCGCGCGTGCCGGTTGTCCGGCACGTCCACCCGGAACCGGGCGAGCGCCGTGTCCTCCGCCACCACGAGCAGCGAGGCGACCAGCCAGGCGACGCTCGCGATCACGCCGAGCACCAGCGCGTGCAGCAGCACCTGCCGCCACTGCTCGCCGACCGCGTAGCCGGTGCTGAAGCGGACGGCGAACTGGACGGCGAGGACCGTGGCGGCGACCTGGCTCGACCGGTGCGCGTGCTCGGTGAGCTCGGTCAGCAGCAGCGAGCGCCGGCCGAGCCGCCGGACCACGCGATGCACGACCTCGACGACGAACAGGGCGATCGCCGCCGCGGCGAGCGCGGGGGGGGGGGGGCCCGGGTTGGAGTTCACGGGGTTAAACCGCTTACGGAGCCGGGGGCCGATTTGTGGGGGAATTGCCCAAAA
>NZ_JBFAVI010000062.1:0-30801 GCF_040679695.1 Micromonospora sp. NPDC052213 | reverse complement strand
CCGCGCCCCCGCCCCACGCGAGGCCCGCCCCCGACGACGCCCGGGGCGACCGCCGCCGCGGCGAGCGCGGCGGCGATCGTCCCGAGGTAGCTCTGCACGGGTTCACTCCTCTTCCGGACCGGGCGGCCTATTTCGGGGCAAAGGCCCAATAGTGCCCGACGGCCCCGGAATCGACCAGGCTCACACCTTGCGGTACCGGGACTGGAGGAAGCAGAACAGGCCGAAGGCGGCGATCCCGAGGGCCACGAGGGTGAGCAGCAGTTGACCGTACGACTGGTCGCGCAGCGTGTGCAGCGCCGCGTCCAGGCCCCGGGCCTTCTCCGGGTCGTAGTTGACGGCGGCCAGGACGACCAGCAGACCGGCGATGCCGTACGCGACGCCCTTCGCGACGTAGCCGGCGACGCCGAGCCGGCGGGCGAGCTGGCGGGTCCGCGGGCTCATCTCACCGCTCCTGAGATGCTTCTCGAAGCGCTTGACCAGCCCGTAGATCACCAGCCCGACGCCGATCACGGCGAGCACGAGCCCGGCCAGGCCGACCAACCAGCGACCGCCGGAGGACTCCATCGCCCGGCCGGTCAGCGCCTCCTGCTGGTCGGCGCTGTTCGAGCCGGCGTCCTTGAAGACCTTGACGGCCGTCCAAGCGAAGTAGAGGTAGACGAGGGTCCGCCCGAGCGAGGCCAGCCGCTCCCAGACCCGCTCCTTGCCGCGCTCGGCGCGGTGCCCGACCGCTGCCTCCAGCGCCTGCCAGATCGCCATGGCGAACAGGCCGACCGCGATGGTGACGACGAGGAACTTGCCCAGCGGCTGGGCGGCGATGGTGCGCAGCGCGCCGGACTGGTCGCCGTCGTCTGCGGGCTTCCCGAACGCGATCTGCAACGCCAGCCAGGCGAACAGGAGGTGCACGATGCCGTAGCCGATGAAACCGGCCCGGGCCAACAGTTCGAGCCACCGGCTGTTCGCCGTACGGGAGGCGGTGGCTTCGGCGTTCCAGGTGAGTGACATGGCGCCACAATCTCCGAATGCGAAGATCCCCAAACGTCGGCCACCGCCGCCCGGGCGGGTCAGTTGCCGGGGTTCCTCGCCACCCGGATCTTGACCTCCTGGTCGGTGACGCTGTCCAGCGTCACGGAGAAGCCGCCGACCTCGGTGGCCTGCTGGCCGGTGGTCAGCGACAGCTGCTCGCCGGCCACCTCGACGGTCACCTGGTCGCCCTGCGCGCCGACCAGTTTGGCCTCCACGCCGAGGATGGTGGTGCTGGCCTCGACGCCACGGTCGAAGGTGACCGTGCAGGCGTCCAGGCCGCAGTCGGTGGAGGCGCCCTCGGAGCTGCAACCGGCCAGCAGGGCGACGCCGAGCGCCAGGCCGGCCAGCAGGCCGGCAGCCCGGCGGGTGGGGGTCAGCGGGGAGTACACGCGTCGGTTCGTCACGCGGCCAAGGGTACGAGACGACCGCGACCCCGGCATTGTGATGATCATCCGCCCAGGTGGCGGCGCCGTGGCGGCCGGGCGCGGCCAGGGTTCCAGGCGACGGGGCTGCGGGACAGCGGCGGGGCGGTGCGCGCCAGCGTCCACCACTACAACACGGCCGACGAGGTGGACCGGTTGCTCGCCGAACTGGACCGGCTCGCCGGTGGCGGGGGCAGAATGGCCGGGTGAGCACCCTGGTCGAGGACAACCCCGCCAAGCACCGGTTCGAGATCCTGGTCGACGACGCGCTGGCCGGGTTCACCGCGTACCTGCCGCGCGGCGAGGTGCTGGTCTTCACCCACACCGAGGTGGACCCGAAGTTCCAGAACATGGGCGTCGGCGCGACGCTGGTCCGGGACACCCTCGACCAGCTCCGCGAGCGCGGCACGAGGGTGGTGCCCCGCTGCCCGTTCATGGCCGCCTTCATCGACCGCCACCCCGAGTACGCCGACCTGGTCGTCCCCGAGGCGTAGCCGGGGCGACGCGGGCGGTCGGCGACGTCGGCAGGGCGGGCGGGTCAGCGACCGGTCAGCAGCTCGGCGGCGGCGCGGGCGGCGGCCCGGGTGGCGCCGTGGGTGGCGACGTGGACGGCACCGGTGACCGCCTCGGGCACGCCCAGCTCGACCACGACCGCGTCCGGGCGGGCGGCCAGCGCGCGGCCCACCGCCGCCCGCACCCAGTCGTGCCGGTGCAGGTCGCGCACCACCAGCACCACGCACCGGCCGGCCGCACCGGCGGTCGGGTCGGCGGGCACGTCGGCCTCGGCGTACCGGGCGGTGGTGGTGCCGGCGAGCAGGTCGGCCAGCGGGGCGGCCAGGCCCCACGGCGTCTCCGGGCCGATCGCGATGTTGCGCGGCGGCTCGAACTCCACCACGTGCGCGGGGCCGGCCAGCGGCAGCGCGCCGACGCCGGCGGGCGCGGTGGTGACCCGCAGCGCCCGCCGGGCGGCGGCCAGCCCGACGGCGGAGCCCTCGGCGGAGGGGCGGGGCCGGGGCGGCCGCTCGGCGCGCGCGGTCACCGTCCAGGCGGCGAGCTGGCCGACCCGCTTGGCCGCCTCGGCGAGGCGTTCCTCCGGCAGGTCGCCGGCGACGACGGCGGCGACGATGGCGTCCCGCAGCAGCCGTGCCGACTCCTCGTCGGCCCGTTCGCCGCCGATGCAGATCGCGTCGGCCCCGGCCGCGAGGGCACGCACCGTCGCGCCGGCGAAGCCGTACCGGCCGGCGACGGCCCGCATCTCCACCGCGTCCGTGACGACGACGCCGGAGAAGCCCAGCTCGTCGCGGAGCAGCCCGCCCAGGATCCGGCCGCTGAGGGTGGCCGGCAGCTCCGGGTCCAGCGCCGGCACCAGCAGGTGGCCGGTCATCACCGCCTGCACGCCGGCGGCCACGGCGGCCCGGAACGGGGCCAGCTCGACGGCGTCGAGGCGGGCCCGGTCGGCCGCGATCCGGGGCAGGGCGTGGTGCGAGTCGACCCGCGTGTCCCCGTGCCCGGGGAAGTGCTTGGCGCAGGCGGCGACCCCGCCGGCCTGGAGGCCGCGCACCCAGGCGGCGGTGTGCCGGGCGACCAGCGCCGGCTCCGCGCCGAAGGAGCGCACGCCGATCACCGGGTTGGCCGGGTTGGAGTTGACGTCGGCGTCCGGCGCGTAGTCCAGGGTGATCCCGAGCGCGGCGAGGTCGGCGCCGAGGTCCCGGGCGACCTGCTCGGTCAGCGCCGGGTCGTCCACCGCACCGAGGGCGAAGTTGCCGGGCCGGGAGCTGCCCCGGGCGGACTCGATCCGGGTCACGTCGCCGGCCTCCTCGTCGATGGCGACGACGACGTCGGGGCGCTCGGCGCGCAGGGTGGCGGTCAGCGTGGCCACCTGCTCCGGGTCGACCACGTTGCGGGCGAAGAGCACCACCGAGCCGAGCCCCTCGCCGAGCCAGCGGCAGATCCAGGGCGGCGGGGTGGTGCCGACGAAGCCGGGCTGCAGGACGGCGGCGGCCAGGGCCGCCAGGCTTCCGGCGCTCACGCCGTCACCTCGGCCCGCCCGCGTGGTGTCTGATGGTTCGCTCGCTCATGCGGTCGTCGTACCCCCGTCTTCTCCGCGCCCGGCGGCCCGCCACCGGCGGCGGTGCTGCCATGGTCACATCGCCCGGCTGAATAGTCAATAAACCTTACAGTTGCCGTCGGGCGCGGAGCTGGGGACAGTTCGAGGATGGATCCCCTGCTGCTGGCCGACGCGACGAGCCCGGCCGATGTCCCCGGCGTACGCCTGCTCGGCCTGGTGGTCGGCGCCCTGCTGCTGCTCGCCGCGATCCGCGCGATGTTCCGGCGCTGAGCCCCGCCCGCGCGGCCCGCCCGGTTCCGACGGCGGCCACCGGGGTACCGCCTGCCTCGTTGGACCCGGTACGACACGGCGAGGGGGAAGCATGAGGATCGGCTATTTTCTGTCCACGGAGGAGTACGCGCCGGCGGAGTTGCTCGAACAGGCGCGCGCCGCGGAACGGGCCGGCTTCGAGGCGCTCTGGATCTCCGACCACTACCACCCGTGGACGGACGCGCAGGGGCAGAGCCCCTTCGTCTGGTCGGTGATCGGCGCGCTCAGCCAGGTCTGCCGACTCCCGGTCACCACCGCCGTCACCTGCCCGACGGTGCGCGTCCACCCGGCGATCGTCGCCCAGGCGGCGGCCACCAGCGCGGTCATGCACTCCGGCCGGTTCGTGCTCGGGGTGGGCAGCGGCGAGGCGCTCAACGAGCACATCCTCGGCGGCGTCTGGCCGCAGACCGACGTCCGGCTGGAGATGCTGGAGGAGGCCGTCGCGGTGATCCGCGAACTCTGGCGGGGCGGCTTCGTCAACCACCACGGCCGGCACTACACCGTCGAGCACGCCCGGATCTACACGCTGCCGGACACTCCCCCGCCGATCTACGTGTCGGGCTTCGGCCCGAAGGCCGTCGACCTGGCGGCCCGGATCGGCGACGGCTTCGTCAACACGTCCCCCGACGCCGATCTGGTCCGGCGGTTCCGCGAGGGCGGCGGCGGCGACAAGCCGTGCCAGGCCGGCTTCAAGGCGGCGTACGCGCAGACCGAGGAGGAGGGGATGCGGATCGCGTACGAGCGCTGGCCGAACGCCGGGGTGCCGGGCGAGCTGTCCCAGGTGCTGCCCTCGCCGCGGCACTTCGAGCAGGCCGCGGAGCTGGTCCGGCCGGAGATGATGAAGGACGCGTTCGTCTGCGGGCGGGACGCCGACGCGCACCTGACCAAGATCGACGAGTACGCCAAGGCCGGCTTCGACGAGGTCTACGTCGCCAACACGGGGCCGAACTGGCAGGGCATGCTCGACCTCTACCAGCGCGAGGTGTTCCCGCGCCTGCGCTGAGCGGTGTTTCCCCGGCGGCGCGACAGGTGCCCCGGCCCCCGGTTCAGTCGGGCGCCGGGGCGATGCCGTGCAGCAGGGTGACGATCAGGTCGTCGACGGTCTGCGCGGGCAGCTCGGCCGGGGCCGGGGCGGCCGGGTCGAGCAGGTGGCCGAGCACCAGGTCGTGACAGACCCCGACGACCAGGGCCGCGACGGCGTCGGGCCGGGCGTCCGGGGCCACCCGGCCGAGCCGCTGCTCCGCCCGCAGGTAGTCGGCCAGCTCCGCGCGCACCGAGCCGCCCGCGGCGGGACTGGGCAGCTCCGCGAAGCGGGCGAGCACCCGGGGCTGGTGCAGCAGCCCGGCGAAGGCCGGCAGGACCGCCGCGTGCAGCGCGAGGGCCCGGATGAGGTGCGCGCGCAGGTTCGCCCCGACGGTCCCGGTGCCCGGCTCCGGCGCCGGCCCGCCCGCCCGCTCCCCGGCGGCGCGGACGTGGGCGTGCAGCGCGTGCGCGAGCAACTCCTCCTTGTCGGCGAAGTGGTTGTAGAGCACGCCGTCGGCCACGCCGGCGGCCCGGGCGATGTCGCGCACGGTCAACCCGGCCACGCCACGGTCGGCGATCAGCCGCTCCGCCGTGGCGATCAGGTGATCGCGCAGACTCCGGTCGCCGCCCCGCAGGGCCGCCGCTGTCCTGGGTGACATCACCCGAATCGTAGAGACGTCGTCGGAGGCCGGCCGACCGCCCCGGTCAGCCGGGGCGGCGGGCGGTGACCAGCCAGGCGGTGCCGCGCAGGCGTACCGCGTCGGGCTGCTCGTACCGGCGCAGCGCCTCGGTCAGCGCGGCGGTGGCCCGGTCGACGGTCGCCCGGTCCACGCGGTCGAACTGGTGACGGATCGGCCCCCAGCCGGCCAGGAAGGCGGCGGCATCGGCGGCGTCCCGTCCCCAGACCTGGGGCGCCTCGACGGCGGCGCAGTCGACGTCGGTGAAGCCGGCCGCGGTGAGCACCCGGTCGACCACCGCCGGGTCGGCCAGCGACAGCGGCTCGGCCACCCCCGTCCCGTCCCCGTCCGGCGGGGGCAGGTGGGCGGCGAGGGCGGCGAGCACCTGGCCGAGGTCACGTCGGCGGATGTCGTCCATGCAGAGGAAGGCGAGGCGACCACCGGGCCGCAGCGCGCGGCCGAGGTTGGCGAAGGCGGCCACCGGGTCGGCGAAGAACATCACCCCGAAGCGGCTCAGCGCCACGTCGAACGCCCCTGGCGGGAACGGGTGGACCTGCGCGTCGGCCTGGTGGAACCGGACGTTGTCCACCCGCTCGGCGACGGCCCGGTCCCGGGCCCGCTCCAGCATGGGGGCGGAGAGGTCGACGCCGAGCGCCTCGCCGGTGCCCGTCCGCCCGGCCGCCAGCCGGGTGAGCTGGCCGTTGCCGCAACCGACGTCGAGGACCCGGTCACCGGGGCGTACGGCCGCCAGCAGGGCCTCGTTGAACCCGCTGTTCACCGCGTCGTAGCGGTCGTGGTGCGCGGCCCAGTGCCGCCCCTCGTAACCGTTCCACGCCTGCGCCTGCTGCTCGTTGACGATCATCGACCACCTCCCGAACGTAATGAACAACCGTTCATGAACGAGTGTTCATAGTGGCTGGCGGGTGTCCCGGCTGTCAACGGAGCCGGCCGTCGGGGGACCGTCCGCGCCACACCCCCGGCGGCGGTTTCGCCGCTGATCACGGCGGGTACCTCCGGCCCTCGATGAAACTGTCCACGCACTCCACGACCCTGCGCCGCGCGGCCAAGAGCCTCTTCGGCTGGACGGCGCTGCGGCCCCACCAACTGGCCGCCATGCGGGCGGTGATGAAGCGCCGCGACGCCCTGGTGGTGCTGCCCACCGGCGCCGGCAAGTCGGCGATCTACCAGATCCCGGCCAGCCTGATCCCCGGCCCGACCGTGGTGATCTCCCCGCTGCTCGCCCTCCAGCAGGACCAGATCGCGGCCCTCAACGAGCGGCAGCGGCCGGAGCTGCGCGCGGTGCGGATCAGTTCCGACGAGTCGCCCGCCCAGCAGGCCGAGGCGATCGCCGAGATCCGCGACGGGCGGGCGGAGTTCCTCTTCATCACCCCGGAGCAGCTCGCCAACCCCGACCGGACGGCCGAGGTGAAGTCGCTGAAGCCGGCGCTGGTGGCGATCGACGAGGCGCACTGCATCTCCGCGTGGGGGCACGACTTCCGCCCGGACTACCTGGCGCTCGGCCACCTCGTCGAGGGCATCGGCCGGCCGCCGGTGGTGGCGCTGACGGCGACCGCCTCACCGCCCGTACGCGACGACATCGTCGTCCGGCTCCGGCTGCGCGAGCCCGAGGTGGTGGTCTCCGGGCTGGACCGGCCGAACCTGTTCCTCGAGGTCGCCCACTGCCCGACGGAGGACTACCGGTGGCGGCGGCTGCTCGCCCTGCTGCGCGACGACACCCGGCCCGGCATCATCTACGTGCCCACCCGGCGCTCCGCGGAGGAACTGGCGGCCCGGCTCACCGACGCCGGGTTCCCGGCCCAGTACTACCACGGCGGCATGGCGGCCGGCGCCCGCGCCGAACTGCACGAGGCGTTCCTCGCCGACCAGGTGCCGATCATGGTGGCCACCTCGGCGTTCGGGATGGGCATCGACAAGCCCAACATCGCGTGGGTGGTCCACATGGCGCTGCCCGACTCGCCGGACAGCTACTTCCAGGAGATCGGGCGGGCCGGCCGGGACGGCGCGCCGGCGCGGGTGCTGCTGCTCTGGCAGGCCGAGGACGTCGGGTTGCAACGGTTCTTCAGCGGCGGGCTGCCGGACGAGACGGAACTGCGCGACCTGTCCGCGCTGCTGCGCAAGCAGGCGCGCACCAGGAAGGAACTGCGCGAGGTCACCGGCCTGGGCCCGCGCAAGCTCGGCCAGTACCTCGCCCTGCTGGAGCAGGTCGGCGCGGCCGAGACGCGGGCGAGGCAGCGCGTCGGCGCGCCCCGCCACTCCCCCACGCCCGTGGACGCCGCCGCGGCGGCCCTGGCCGAGGCGGAGCGGCGGCAGAGCGTGACCCGGTCGCGCACCGACATGATGCGGGCCTTCGCCGAGACCACCGCCTGCCGGGGGCAGACGCTGCTGGCCTACTTCGGCGAGCAGATGACCAAGGTCTGCGGGCACTGCGACAACTGCCACGCCGGCACCAGCACCGCCGACGACGGCGCGGTCGGGCCGTTCCCGGTGCACAGCCAGGTCCGGCACCCGGAGTGGGGCCCCGGCCTGGTGCTGGGCTACGAGGAGGACCGGATGACGGTTCTCTTCGACGAGGTGGGGTACAAGACGCTGTCCGTCAGCGTGGTGTCCGAACAGGGCCTGCTGACGCTCGACTAGCCTGAGCCGGGCACCGCTGGCGGGGCCGTGGACGACGAGCGATTCAGTGCGGGAAGGGGCGTTGCCGTGATCGAGCAGCCGGCGTACACCGGGTTCGGGTTCTCCGACGAGGAATGGGGACTGCTGGTCGGCCTGCCGCAGTCGGTGCTGACCGCGGCGAGCGCCGCCGAGTCCGACGGCACCAGGCGCACCATGGCGGAGAACGCCGCCGGGATGGAGACCATCTCCGCCGGCCGGGAGTCGGCCAGCCCGCTGGTCGCCGCCGTCGCCGGGGAGGTCGTCTCCCGGGTGGGCGACCCCGAGGCCGGCGAGGAGCTGCCGGTCATCGCGCCGTCCGACCCGCGGGCCTACCTGGAGGACGTGCTGGGCCGGGCCAAGGAGGCGGCGGCGCTGCTGGCGGCCAAGGTGGACGAGGGCGAGGCCGGGGCGTACAAGCACTGGCTGGTGGACATCGCCGAGCAGGTGGTGGGCGCGGCGTCCAGCGGCGGCATCCTCGGCCTCGGCGGGGACGTGGTCAGCGACTCGGAGCGGCGCTTCCGCGACCGGCTCGCCCAGGTGCTCAACGACTGACACGTCGACGACGGCGGCGCCGGACGAGGTCCGGTGCCGCCGTCGCCCCGTTCCAGGTGACCGCCGGCGCGCGTCCGGCGCGGGCGGCCGGGCCGGTCGGCGCGCGGCGCTCAGGCGACCCGGCGGCGGAACAGCACCACGCTCGCCAGCACGGCGACGAGCAGGATGCCGAGGCACCAGGCCACGGCCCGGGCCGGAGCCGTACCCGTCGGGGTGTCCAGCAGCAGGGCCCGCAGCGTCTCGATGACGGGCGTGACCGGCTGGTTGTCGGCGAAGCCGCGCAGCCAGCTCGGCATGGTCTCCACCGGCACGAACGCGCTGCTCGGGTAGGGCAGGAACATCACCAGGAAGGTGAAGCCGCCGGCCGCCTCCGGGGTGCGGGCCAGCAGGCCGAACGCGGCCGAGAGCCACGACACGGCGAGCAGGAAGAGCAGCAGCACCCCGAACGCCGCCAGCCAGCGCAGCGGCGCGACGGTCGGCCGGAAGCCGATGGCGACGGCGACGGCGAGCACCAGCACGGTGGAGACGGTGTTGCGGACGACGCTGGCCACGACGTGCCCGCCGAGGATCGCGGCGGCGCTGACGTCCATCGTGCGGAACCGCTCGATCACCCCTTCGGTCAGGTCGGTGGTCACGCTGACGGCCGTGCCCGCCGCCCCGAAGCCGGCGCAGAGCAGCAGCACGCCGGGGACGACGTAGGTGACGTACCGGGTGCCGGTGTCGATCGCGCCGCCGAACAGGTAGACGAAGAGCAGCATCAGGATCACGGGCAGCAGCAGCGAGGTCAGCAGCGCGTCGACGTTGCGCCGGGACAGCCGCAGGCAGCGCGCCGCCATCACGAGCGCCTCGCCGGCGCGGGAGGGCCGCAGGGTCAGCTCAGACACGGGCCACCTCCCGCGCGGCCACCGGGTCGTCGGTGAGGGTGAGGAAGACGTCGTCCAGGGTGGCCTCGCGGACGGTGAACCGGGCGAGGCCCTGCCCGTCCGGGTCCACCTCGTCGAGCAGGTGCCGGACGTGCGGCGCGCCCCCGTCGGTCGCGACCGCCAACTCCAGCCGGGCCGGGTCGCGGTGCGTGACCCGGTCGCCGAGGCGGCGCTCCGCCGCGGCGAAGCTCGGCGCGTCGCGCAGCGTCAACTCCAGGCGGTGGGCGCCGAAGCGGCGCTTGAGGTCGCCCGCGCTGCCCTCGGCGGCGAGCCGGCCGCCGTGCAGCACCGCGATCCGGTCCGCCAGCCGGTCGGCCTCCTCCAGGTACTGGGTGGTGAGCAGCACCGTCACCCCCGCCCCGGCCAGCTCGGCCACCACCTCCCACAGCCCCTGCCGGCTGCGCGGATCGAGGCCGGTGGTGGGCTCGTCGAGGAAGATCACGGACGGCTCGCCGACCAGGCTGGCCGCGAGGTCGAGGCGGCGGCGCATGCCGCCGGAGTAGGTCGCCACCCGCCGTCCGGCGGCGGCGACCAGGTCGAAGCGCTCCGTCAGGTCGGCGGCCCGTCGCCGGGCGGCGACCGGGGACAGCCCGGCCAGCCGGGCCATCATGTGCAGGTTCTCCGTGCCGGTCTGCTGGTCGTCGAGCGCCGCGTGCTGGCCGGCGAGGCTGATCGTCCGCCGCACCCGCCGCCGGTCGCGCACCACGTCGTGACCGTCCACCCGGGCCACGCCCCCGTCGGGGGTGGCGAGCGTGGCCAGGATCCGGACGGTCGTCGTCTTCCCGGCCCCGTTCGGGCCGAGCAGGGCGTACACGCTGCCCCGGGCGACCCGCATGGTCAGGCCGTCGAGCACGGTGACCCCGCCGTACGACTTGCGTAGGTCGATCGTCTCCACCGCCTCAGGTACTGCTGCCCCCATCGCCACTCACCCTCCGCATTCCGCGTATGACGTACGCTATTCTGCGTAGACCATACGCAGAGGCTAGGATGACGGTCAAGCGGATCGGGAGGTGAGGGTGAGCGACGCCGACGTCGAGCTGCCCGAGAGCGTGGAGATCGCCTGGGGCCTGCGCGAACGCCCTGGGAAGGGCCCCAAGCGCAGCCTCAGCCTGGAGCAGGTGGTGGCCGCCGGCATCCGGGTGGCCGAAGCCGAGGGGCTGCCGGCGGTGTCGATGAGCCGCGTCGCCGGCGAGCTGGGCGTCGGCACCATGTCGCTCTACCGTTACGTCTCCGCCAAGAGCGACCTGCTGGAGCTGATGGCCGACGCCGCGTACGGCGATCCGCCGCCGCCGCGCGGCGCGGACGAGGGGTGGCGGCCGGCGCTGGCCCGCTGGGCGCTGGGCAACGCGACAGCGATCCACCGTCACCCGTGGACCCGGCACGTCCCGGTCGGCGGCCCGCCGATGGGCCCCAACCAGGTGCGCTGGATGGAACAGGGGCTGGACACCCTGCGCGGCACCGGCCTGCGCGCCGCCGAGCGCATCTCGACGATCCTGCTGGTCAGCGGGTACGCCCGGCACTGGGCCACCCTGACGGCGGACATCACCGAGGCGGCGGCGCGGAACAAGATCAGCCCGGAGGAGGCCGGCGCGCGCTACTGGCAGCAGCTCGCCCGGCTGACCCGGCACGGCCCGTACCCGGCGATCCGCGCGCTGCTGGCCGACGGCGTCGCCGCCGACAACGACGCGGAGGAGTTCGACGCGGAGTGGCAGTTCGGCCTCGACCGGGTGCTCGACGGCGTCGAGGTGCTGGTCCGCAGCCGCTCGGCGACGGACTGAACGTCAACCCTCCCTGGCCGCCGCCGGCCGCGTCGCCCACAATGGCCACCGGACGGAGAGCACGGGACGGGGAGCGGGGATGCTGCGGCGGACCACCATCGACACGGAACAGGTTCCGGCAGCCGACCGCTTCGGGATGTGGCTCGACATGGTGGCCCGTACGGCGACGCCGCTGCGGATCCGGACGGAGCACGCGCACGACTTCGCCGCCCGAGCCGAGATCATCGAGCTCGGCCCGATCCAGGTGGTCAACTACCGGTACCCGTCGCTGGACTGCGTCCGGACGCCGAAGCTGGTGCGCCAGTCGGATCCGGAGGTCTACATGCTGGCGCTGACCGTCAACGGCGACGGCGTGGTCAGCCAGGCCGGCCGGAGCAGCACGCTGGGGCCCGACGAGTTCACCTTCTACCACGCCTCGCGCCCGCACGGCGTCCGGCACGTCGGCGACGACCAGGGTCAGGAGGCGGCCCGGTCGGTGGTGGCGCTCATCCCGCACGGCGCGCTGCCGCTGCCGCCGGACCGGCTGGCGCCCCTGCTCGGCGGCCGGATGTCGGGCACCGAGGGGATCGGCGCGCTGCTGGCGCAGTTCCTCGTCCAGGTCGCCAACCATCCCGAGCAGTACCATGCCGCCGACGCCGCCCGGCTCGGCACCGTCGCGCTGGACCTCGCGTCCACCATGCTCGGTCGGCACCTGGTGGCCGAGGACGCCGTGCCCACCGAGGTACGCCGGCGCGCGCTGGTCACCCAGGTCCAGGGCTACATCCAACGGCACCTGGGCGACGCGACGCTGAGCCCCCAGGTGGTGGCGGACGCCCACCACATCTCGCTGCGCAGCCTGCACCGGCTCTTCGAGGCCGAGGAGTCGACGGTCGCGTCGTACATCCGGGACCTGCGACTGGCGCGGTGCCGGCGCGACCTGGCCGACCCGGGCCTGCGCAACCATCCGATCCAGGCGATCGCGGCACGCTGGGGTTTCCCCGACAAGGCGCACTTCAGCCGGGTCTTCCGGGCGGCCCACGGCATGACGCCGCAATCCTGGCGCGTCAGTCAGCCGGAGCCGGCACGGAAAGTCAACTCGACGGCGTCCACGGTCAACCCGGTCGGGGCAGACTGACATCCGAGGCGGCCGATCCCCTCCGCCGATGGCGACAACGGGATCGGGCGCCAACGGGGGCCGTGGCGAGGCGCCCGCCGTCCACGGAGGCGGCGGGCGGCCGCCCGGTGACCACCCGGACTTGTCCTGGACCCCGGCCCCGTCGCCCACTCCCCCAGGACCGACGGCGGGGCCGGTCAGGCCTCCTCCAGCAGTTCCAGGACGATCTGCTCGGCCCTCTCCCGGGGCGTCCGCCCGTCGACCGGGGCCACCACACCGTCGTGGTAGAGGTCGACCACACGCGGGTCGACGTAGGACGTACGTGCCACGGTCGGGGTGTTGCCGAGCAGCTCCGCGACGTTCCGCATCACCCCCGCGACCGCCCTCCTCCGGGCGGTGACCGAACGCTGCGCCCCCGCCGTCGCCAGCGCGGTGGCGGCCAGCACGGTGGCGTGCCAGGTCCGGAAGTCCTTCGCGGTCATCTCCCCGCCGCTGGCGTCGCGCAGGTACTCGTTGACCTCGTCGCTGCGCACGTCGCGCCAGTCCCGGCCGTCCCAGTAGCCGAACAGCCGGTCGGCCGCCCGCCGCCGGCGCCGCAGGTTGGTCAGCACCCGGCACAGCTCCGGGTCCTCGATCCGGCGCACCTGCTCGATGCCGCCCTTGGCGGGAAACTCGAACACCACGCAGCCGCCCCGGGACCGGGCGTGCTCCGGTCGCAGGGTCGACACCCCGAAGGTCGGGTCGTCGCCGGCCGCGTACTGGTCGCTGCCGACCCGGAACATGCCCATGTCCAGCAGCCGGGTGACCGTCGCCAGCACCCGGTCGCGGTTCAGCCCCCGGCCGGAGAGGTCCTGCCCGACCCGCTCGCGCAGCACCGGCAGCCGGCGGGCCACCTCCAGCACGTGGTCGAACTTCGCCTCGTCCCGCTTCTGCCGCCACGTCGGGTGGTAGAGGTACTGCTTGCGTCCCGCCGCGTCCACGCCGGTGGCCTGGATGTGTCCGTTCGGGTGCGGGCAGATCCACACGTCCCGCCAGGCCGGCGGGATCACCAGCTCCCGCAGGCGGCCCAGCGCGTCCGGGTCGCGGACCGGCTCGCCGGCCGGGTCGAGGAAGAGCCACCCCTTGCCGCGCCGGCGACGCCCGTACCCCGGCCTGCCCGGATCACTACGCCGCAACCGCACCGGAAACCCGCACCGCCTGTTCCGCCTCGTCCACGGCGGCCACCACCTCGTCGACACCCACGGCCGCCAACGTCGGATGCGTTCCTACCCCGTCCCACCTCGGCCAATCCCGTGCGCCGGCCCACAGCACCCGGTGCCGGCGGCGGTCCGGCGGCGGCCCCCACCGCGCCGGCGGCACCGGGCCGAAGAGCACCACGGAGGCGGTGCCGTAGCCGGTGGCCAGGTGCGCCACGCCGGTGTCCCCGCAGACCACCAGCCGGGCGTACGCGACCAGGGCCGCCAGCCCGGCCAGGCCCGTCCGGCCGGCCAGCACCGCCGTGCCGGGCAGCCCCGCGTCGTACGCGACCCGCTCGGCGAGCGCCCGCTCGTCGGCGCTGCCGGTCAGCACCACCCGGTGCCCCCGGCGGGTCAGCTCCCGGGCGAGCGCGGCGAACCGCTCCGCCGGCCAGCGCTTGGCCGGGACCTTGGTGCCGGGGTGCAGCACGGTGGCCCCGGTCGGGGCGTCCCCCGCCGGCGGCCGGCGCAGCCCGAGGTCGGCCGGGTCCGCCGCCGTCCCGTACCAGCGCAACAGCCGGCACCAGCGGTGCACCTCGTGCTCGTCGTCGGCCCAGTCGGGGCCGTCGTGGTGGCCCGCGGCGGGGTTGGCGAAGGCGAGCAGCCGGCCCGGCCGGGTGTCGGCGAGCATACGGTGGGACTCGGGGCCACGGCCGTGCAGGTTGACGGCGAGGCGGGGCCTTCGCACGGCGGGGTCGAGGCGGCCGAGGCCGTCGGTGGGCACCAGCCGGTCGACGCCGCCGACGAGGTCGACCAGCGGGGCCAGCCAGGCGGGCGCGGCGAGCGCGAGTTCCTCGTCGGGGTGGGCGGCGCGCAGGGCGCGCAGGGCGGGGACGGCGGTGGCGAGGTCGCCGACGCCGAGGGCGCGCAGGGCGAGGATCACGGGTAGGAGGTTTCCTGTTCGGCGCAGACGACCATCTCGCGGACGGCGCAGCCGGGGGGCTGGGTGAGGGCGAACATGACGGCGGCGGCGGTGTCGGCGGGGTCGTTGAGGTTGGCGTCGGGGCCGGGCCGGTACTGGGGGTCGCGGTCGTCGAAGAAGGCGGTGCGCATGCCGCCGGGGATGAGCAGGGTGACGTTGACGGTGCCGGCGAGTTCGGCGGCGAGGGCGCGGGTGAAGCCGACGACCCCGAACTTGGCCGCGCAGTAGGCGGTGGCGTCGCTGACCGCCTTCACCCCCAACGTCGAGGCGACCGTGACGATGCTGCCCCGGGAGCTCTCCAGGAACGGCAGGGCGGCCCGGACGACGGCCGCCGTGGCGAGCAGGTCCACGGTCACGACGCGGTCCCAGGTCTCGCCGGGGAGATCGGCCAGCCGGCCCGGCACGTCCACCCCCGCCGCGGTGACCACCGCGTCCAGCCCGCCGGAGCGCTCGGCGAGCTGCCGGGTGGCGGCCTCGGCGGCCCGGGTGTCGGCCAGGTCGCACTCCACCCACGGCACCCCGTCCGCCGGCGCGTGCCGGTCCAGCACCACTGGCCGGCCGCCGGCCCGGGCCACCGCCGCGACCACGGCGGCGCCCAGGCCACTCGACCCGCCGGTGACCAGCACCGTCTGCCCGACCCCGGGCGGTGTGCCGCTCACCGGGTGCCCTCCGCCGTGCTCGGCCGCTGCGCCGACGCGCCCCCGGACCCGAGGCCGGGCGGCGGACAGGTCGGCGGCACGGTGCCGGTGAGCGGCGGCGCGTCGGCCGGAGCGGCGGCGGGGCCGGCCGACCGGGCCGCGGCGATCAGCCCGGTGGTGGAACGGCCGTCCAGGTACGGCACCACCACGGTGTGCCCGCCCCAGCGACGCAGCACGTCCGCCTCCGGCAGGGCGGGCTCGCCGCCGCCGCCGGCGTAGTCGCCGCCCTTGACCCAGACGTCCGGCCGCAGCCAGGACAGCGCCGCGTGCGGGGTGGACTCGTCGAAGATCATCACCGCGTCGACGCAGCTCAGCGCCGCGAGCAACCGAGCCCGGTCGCCCTGCGGGATCACCGGCCGGTCAGGGCCCTTCAGCCCGGACACGCTCGCGTCGGAGTTGACGCAGACGACCAGGCAGTCGCCGAGTTGCCGGGCGGCCTGCAACGTCGCCACGTGCCCGGCGTGCAGCAGGTCGAAGCAGCCGCCGGTGGCGACCACCGTGCCGCCGGCCGCGCGTACCGCCGACACCACGGCGGCGACTGCGGCCACGCCGACCCGCTCCCCGCCGGGGCTGGACACCGCCGGCGGCAGCGGACGCGCCGGCGGCAGCGCCGTCGCCACTCCCCCGCCCGCCACGTACGCCGACGCCTCCGCGACCGCCTCCTGCACCGCCTCGGAGACCAGCGCGCCCCGCGCGAGGGCGAGGCTGGCGGTGGCGGCGAACCGGTCGCCGGCGCCGCAGGTGTCCCCCTCGGCGGCGGTCGGCGCGGAGACCACCAGCGGGGTCGAGCCGGCGTGGCAGAGCAGCGCGCCGTCCCCGCCCAGGGTCACCGCGACCGCGCCGGCCCGCCAGCGCTGCCGCAGCCCCTGCGCGTCCCGGGACGCGGTCGCCAGCCGGGTCGCGCCGGGCGGGGACTTGACCAGTTCCCGCACCTCGGACTCGTTCGGGGTGGCCAGGTGCACCCCCGGCACCGCCGCCGGTCCCCGCGGGTGGGGGTCCCAGACCACCGGCGCCCGGGTCTCGGCGAGGGCCGCCCGCAGCGCGGGCTGCCGGGCCACCCCCCGGCCGTAGTCGCTGACCAGCACGGCGGAGGCCCGGGCGATCACCCGCAGCACCGCGTCGGAGGGTTCACCCGGCGTGCCGGCGGCGCCGCCCCGGTCGTGGCGCAGCAGCACCCGGCCCCGGGCGCGCAGCCGGATCTTCTCCGGTGTGCCGCCGCGCAGGCCGAGGGCGTACACCTGCACCCCGGCGGCGTCGAGCAGCGAACTCAGCCGGGCCCCGCCGGCGTCGTCCGCCAACGCGGTCACCAGCACCACCTCCGTGCCCTGGGCGGCGGCGAAGACCGCCGCCAGTCCGGCGCCGCCGGGCCGGTCGACGTGGACGGTCTCGTCCAGCACCGGCACCGGCGAGTCCGGACAGAGCCGGTTCACCACCCCCTCGACGTCGCGGTCCAGCAGGGTGTCGCCGACCACCACCACGGGTCCCGTCACGCTTCCCTCCTCATCACGCGTCGACCTGCTGACCTGCCCCACCGTCGAGCACCACCTCGACCCCGGTCCGCACGGGCGCCCCCGGCCCGGCGAGCGCCGTCGGCAGCGCCTGCTCCACGTACTCGCAGAGCAGGTGGCTGGTGACGAGGTGGAGTTCCTGGACGACCTGGCTGTCGGGTGAGGGGACGGCGAGAGTGTCGTGGCAGAGGTCGGCGAGGGGGTTGGGGGCGGGCCCGGTGAGGGCCCAGCAGCGCAGGCCGGTGTCGCGGCCGGCCTGGGCGGCGGCGAGGAGGTTGGTGCTGGTGCCGCTGGTGGACAGCAGCAGGAGGATGTCGTCCGCGCGGCCGTGGGCGCGCACCTGACGGGCGAAGACCTCGTCGTAGCCGTAGTCGTTGCCGATGGCGGTGAGGGCGGAGGTCTCGGCGTGCAGGGCGATGGCGGACAGCGGTCGGCGGTCGTCACGGAGTTTGCCGACGAGTTCGGCGGTGAGGTGTTGGGCCTCGGCGGCACTGCCACCGTTGCCGGCCACCAGCAGCCGGCCGCCGTCGACCAGCCGACGCGCCAGGGTCTCCCCCCACCCGGCCAGCAGCTCCTCGTACTGCCGGAACGGCAGCAGCGCCGCGGCCAGGTTCGCGAGGTGCGCGTCGAGCGGCGTCGGGGCCGCCGCCATCAGGCCACCACCCGGGTGGGCCGGCGCACCGCCGCCACGTCGCCGTAGACCTCGACCAGCCGCTCGGCGGTGGCCGCCCACGAGTACCGCCGCCGGGCCCGTTCCCGCGCCGCTGCAGCGTACGCGAAGCGGCGGATCCGGTCGTCGAGCAGCCGCTGGATCGCGGTGCCCAGCGCGCGCGGGTCCCGGGCCGGGACGAGGTCGCCGGTGACGCCCTCGACCACGGTGTCCTTGATGCCGCCCACGGCGGTGCCCACCACGGGCACCCCGCACGCCATCGCCTCCAGCGGGGTGAGTCCGAACGGCTCGTACCAGGGGGCGGCCACCAGGACGTCCGCCGAGCGGTACCAGCGCCCCATCTCCTCCCTCGGCACCGCGCCGACCAGCTTCACCCGGTCGGCCACCCCGCAGGTGCCGGCGAGGGCGCGCAGCCGGCGGGCGTACGGGTCGGTCTCCAGCAGGCCGGCGGGCGGCCCGCCGACCACCACGCACTCGGCCCCGGGGACGTACGCCATCGCCCGGACCACCGTCTGGAAGCCCTTCCGCTCGACCAGCCGGCCGACGGTGAGGATCCGCGGCCGGCCGTCCTCCTTGTCGGCGGTCGGGCCGAGCGGGGCGAACGTGCCCAGGTTGACCCCGGACGGGACGACCGTCATCCGGGACCGGGGCACGCCCATCCGGACCAGCTCGCCCACCTCGTCCTGGCACTGCGCGATCACCCGGTCGACCGAGCGGCCCAGCTCGCGCTCGTAGCCGACGCGGCGGGCGGGGCTGGTGTCCTGCACGCCCTGGTGCCGGCGCTTCACCACGCCCAGGGCGTGGTACGTCTGCACCACCGGCACCCCGGTCTGCCGGCTGGCGGCCAGCGCGGCGAGGCCGCTCATCCAGAAGTGCGCGTGGATCACCTCGGGCATCCAGTCCCCGCCCCGCCACCGGTCGACCAGCCACCGGCTGAACTCCTTCATGTGCGGCAGCAGCGCGTCCTTGGCGACCGGCTCGGCCGGCCCCGCCGGGACGTGCACGACGTCGTAGCCGTCGGCGCTGCGTACGGTCACGGGCAGGTCCACCGCGTCGCGGCGCGTGTAGACCCGCACGTCGTGTCCGGCGGCCGCGAGCGCGGCGGAGAGCTCGGCGACATGCGTGTTCTGACCGCCGGCGTCCTCGCCGCCCAGGATGGCGAGCGGGCTGGCGTGCTCCGAGATCATCGCGATGCGCATACTTCCTCCTCCAGCAGCCGGTCCCAGTCGGCGAGGAAACGGTCGAGGCCGTAGCGCTCCCGGGCGGCGGCGCGGGCCACGGCCCCCGCCCGGCGCGCCTCCGCCGGTTCCTCGACGAACCGGCGGGCGGCGTCCAGCAGCGTGTCGACCCGGGTGGACAGGGCTCCGGCGCCGGGCGGCACCGCCGTCACCGCCTCGGTGGCGGCCAGCGCGACGACCGGCATCCCGATCGACATCGCCTCGATCAGGCTCAGCCCGAGGGAGGTCCACCGGCACAGGTGCAGGTACGCCCGCCGCCGCCCCAGTTCGGCGTGCATCCGGTGCTGGGGCACGTCGTCGTGGCTGGCCAGCCGGTCGGCCGGCAGGCCCAGGTGGTCGGCCAGCCCGGCGACCCTCATCCCGAAGACGTCCAGCGGGGCGATCTCGGCGAACCGGGGCAGCAGGTCGGTGCCGGTGACCCGCCCGCGGCGTACCGGCTCGTTGATCACCACCGCCAGCCGCTCCAGCTCGCCGGTGTACTCGGCGGTGGGCGGGACGATGCCGTGGTCGACCACGGTGGTGCGGGTGGCGCCGGTGTCCCAGAACAGCTCGTTGAATGCGGTGACGTGGGCGATGAGCAGGTCGTCCCGGTCGGCCATGGGGTGGCGGCTGTGGGGGACGTCGCCGTCCTTGGGGGTGTTGTGTTCGACGTAGACGGCGGGGATGTCCCGGCCGGGGCGGCGGCCGAGCCACTCGGTGGCGAGGTCGAGTTCCTCGGGGCGTTGGAGGACGACGAGGTCCACGTCGGCGGTGCGCAGGTCGTCGGGGGTGACCTCGACGGCCGTGTCCGGCCAGGGATAGGTGCGGGCGCGGCCGAGGCCGTAGGGGCCCCGGTCGGGCGTGACCGGCACGAGGTAGCGGTGCTTGCCGTGCACGAACGAGGTGGTCCAGGAGCCGTGCACGTGCCACAGCAGGACGTTCATCGGCCGCTCCCGCCGGTGCTGGCCGCCGCCGGCACACGGTCTCCCGCGCCGCCCCCGTCGGGCGCCGGCAAACCCGCCGGGGCCACCCCGAGCAGCCGCAGCGCGTCGAGCACCTGCCCGGCCCCGACGCCGCTGAGGCAGGGGTGCCCGGGCACGGGACACCGGGCGGCCCGGGTGTCCCGGCAGGGGGCCTCGGCGTCGCCGAGCCGTACGGTCGGCACCCGCCACGGCCCCCACTGCCCGAACGGGACGGTCGGGGCGAAGAGGCTGACCACCGGGACGCCGTGGGCGGCGGCGAGGTGGGCGGGGCCGGTGTTGCCCACCACCACCGCGCCGGCCCGGGCGACGGTGGCGGCCAGCTCGGCGAGCCCGGTCCGCCCGCCGAGGTCGACGGCGTCGTCGCCGGCCACCTGGGCGGTCAGCTCGCGCTCGCCGGGGCCGCCGGTGACCACCACCCGGTAGCCGGCGCCGGTCAGGGTGCGGACGATCCGGGCGGCCAGCTCCGGCGGGCAGCCCCGGGCCTGCGCCGCCGAGCCGGGGTGCAGCACCACGTAGCCCGGCTCGCCGGCCTCGGGCGGGGGCTCCGGCGCCGGGCGCAGGCGCAGGGCCGGTTCGTCGTGGTGGGCGAGGGTGTAGCCGGCGGCGGCGGCGAGGGAGAGGGCGCGCTCGGGTTCGGGTACGCCGGCCGGCACGCGGTGGCGCACGTCGAGCAGGGCGCCGGGGTAGTCGTCGCTGATCGCGCTGATCCGGCCGACCCCGGCCAGCCGGAGCAGCAGGGCCAGGGGCAGGGCGGACTGGTGGAAGCTGGTGAAGATGACCGCCTCGTCGGCGCCGACGGCGGCCAGCCGATCCGTCAACGTCGCCAGGTCGGCCGGGTCGACCGGCTCCGGGGTGGGATCGATCCAGGGCAGCGGGTGTTCGACGATCTCGTCGACGCCGGGCAGCAGTTCCGCGGCGGCCCGCCCCCGGGGCCCGCACAGCATCACCACCCGGCCGGCGGTGGCGGCGACGGCGCGGATGCCGGGACCGGTGACCAGTACGTCCCCCGCGGAGTCCGACCGCACCACCAGCACCGTCCCGCCCCGCTCCCGCCGGCCGACCGGCGGAACGGTGCCGGTCCCGGTCCACCGGGCAGGTCGGGTGCCGGCCCGGCCGGGGATGGCCGGGTCGAGGGCCGGCTGGCGGTAGGTGGCCGGGTCGAGGGCCGCCTGGCGGCGCAGGATCTCCGCCACCGCCGCCGGCAGGTCCGCCGCGACCTGCGGGGCGGCAGCCACCTCCTGGGGGCGGGTCACCGGCGTGGGCACGAGGATGCCCGCCGCACCCGCCGCCAACGCCGCCGTCATGTCCCGGCCGATGTCACCCACCAGCACACAGCGCGACGGCACCGTGCCCAGCTCCCGGGCCGCGGCGTGCACCAGCCCCGGCGCCGGCTTGCGGCACCCGCACCCGTCACCGTCGTCGTGCGGGCACACCAACCACGCGTCGAACCGTCCCAGCAGTTCCTCGACCCGGGCGTGCACCGCCCGCATCTGCGCCTCGCCGAAGCAGCCCCGTGCCAGGCCCGACTGGTTCGTCACCACCGCCAGCTTCAGGCCGGCGGCCCGCAACCGGTCCAGCGCCGCCCGCGCCCCCGGCATCGGCCGCACCTTCTCCGGGTCACCGTTGTACGGCACGTCCTCCACCAACGTGCCGTCCCGGTCCAGCAGCACCGCGTCGAACAGGACGGGCCCGGACGCGGCCCGGTCAGCGCCGGCACAAACCCGGGCTGACCTGCGCTGATCCGGCTCCACCTGGTCCTGTCGCACAGCCGGCGGGTTCCCGGCGCCCCGGGGAGTAAACGTCATCTTCAACGCGCCGCCGCGTCGCCCACGCCGGCGGCGTCGACACGCCGGCCCGGGGTGGCGTTACCCGTCGCCCCGGAGAAGCTAACCCGCGGGCGCTGTTAGGCCGGGCCGCGTCAGGGTATGGGGACGCAGTGGCGATTGTGGAGAAAGTGATCGAAGCTCGTCCAGAGCAGGTCTGGGCGGTGCTGGCCGACGGGTGGACCTACAGCGACTGGGTCGTCGGCACGGCGCACGTCCGGGACGTGGACGACGCCTGGCCCCGGGTGGGCAGCCAACTGCACCACAAGGCCGGGCCCTGGCCGCTCTCCCTCCAGGACTCCTCGACGGTGCTCGCCTGCGAGCCGCCGCGCCGGCTCGTGATCCGCGCCGGGCTCTGGCCGGCGGGTGAGGCGAAAGTGGTCTTCACCCTCGAACCGGTCGGCGACGGCGCGACCCGGGTGCGCATCGGCGAGGACTTCGCCGCCGGCCCGCTGCGCTGGGTACGCAACAAGATCAACGACCTCGTGCTGCACCAGCGCAACAGGGAGACGCTGACCCGGCTGACGGACATCGCCAAGCGGCAGAAGGCGGACGGATGACGCAGACCGTGGTGGTGACCGGGGCGAGTGCCGGCGTGGGACGGGCCGTCGCCCGCCGGTACGCCGAGCGCGGCGCGCGGCTCGCGCTGCTCGCCCGCGGCGAGGCCGGCCTGGCCGCCGCCGAGCGGGACTGCCGGGAACTGGGCGCCTCCGAGGTGCACGCCTACCGGGTCGACGTGGCCGACGCCGGCGCGGTGCAGCGGGCCGCCGACGACGTGGCGCACCGGTTCGGCGGGATCGACGTGTGGGTGAACAACGCGATGGTCTCGGTCTTCGCCCCGGCCTGGGAGATCCCCGCCCCGGAGTTCCGCCGGGTCACCGAGGTCAACTACCTCGGCACCGTGCACGGCACCCTCGCGGCGCTGCGCCACATGCGGGCGCGCGGACGGGGCGCGATCGTGCAGGTCGGCTCGGCGCTGGCCTACCGGGGGATCCCGCTGCAGTCGGCGTACTGCGCGAGCAAGCACGCCATCCAGGGCTTCAACGACTCGCTGCGGGCGGAGCTGCTGCACGACTGCCCGGGCGTGAGCCTGTCGATGGTGCAGCTCCCGGCGCTCAACACCCCGCAGTTCTCGTGGGTGCGCACGCGGCTGCCCCGGCATCCGCAGCCGGTGCCCCCGATCTTCGCGCCCGAGGTGGCCGCGAAGGCGATCGTCTGGGCGGCCGACCACGGGCCGCGCGAGCTGAACGTGGGCGGGCCGACCTGGCGGGCCCGGCTCGGCGACATCCTGGCGCCCGGCCTGCTCGACCGGAAGCTCGCCCGTGACGGCTATGACAGCCAGCAGACCGGGACGCCCGTCGACCCGGCGACCTGGCGGGACAACCTGGACCGCCCCGGCGACGACGAGCGGGACCGCGGCGTGGAGGGAGTCTTCACGGACCGGGCCCGCACCCGCTCGGCCGCCCTCTGGGTCGGTACGCACAAGCCGGCCGTCTCCGTCTCCGTCGCCCTCGCCGGCCTGGCCCTGTCCGTCACCGCCCTCAGCCGCCGCCTCCGCTGATCCACGGACCACCGCTCAGGCCCGTCCTCGCCCCCACCAGGGGCGGATGACCGGCGGAACGGGGTGCCTTTTCGACCCGGATGTGGCAACTGGCTACGCTCTCAGGGAGTCCTGTCCGCCGACCGAGGATGTCCGACATGATCGAACCCGTGCAGTTGCCCGCGCCCTGGCGGGACGCACGCCTGACCGTCGTGGTTCCCACCTACAACGAGGCGGGCAACCTCCCGGTGCTGGTCGAGCGGCTCCTGGCCCTGCCGCTGCCGGGCCTGAAGATCCTCGTCGCCGACGACAACTCCCCCGACGGCACGGGCGAGGTGGCGGACAAGCTGGCCATCGAGCACCCCGACCGGATCGAGGTCGTGCACCGCGCCGGCAAGGAGGGCCTCGGCCGGGCGTACGTGGACGGGATCGGGCGCGCGCTGGACGGCGGCGCGGAGTACGTGGCACAGATGGACGCCGACCTGTCGCACCCGCCGGAGGCGCTGCCGGGCATGCTCGGCGCGCTGCTCTCCACCCAGGCGGGCGTGGTCATCGGCTCCCGGTACGTGCCGGGCGGCGAACTCGACGAGAACTGGCCGTTCTACCGGCGGGCGCTCAGCGGCTGGGCCAACCTCTACGTGCACACCCTGCTGCGGGTCCGGATCCGCGACCTCACCGCCGGCTTCAAGATCTGGCGGGCGGACGCGCTGCGCGACATCGGCCTGGAGCGCGTGCAGTCCAACGGCTACAGCTTCCAGGTGGAGATGCACTACCTGGCCACCAAGCTGGGGCACACCATCCTGGAGGTGCCGATCCGCTTCGAGGAGCGGCGCGACGGCGCGTCCAAGATGACCACCGCCACCAAGATCGAGAGCGCGCTGATGCCGTTCAAGCTGCGCACCAAGCACCGCAACGTCGAACGCTGAGGCGCGCCGCCCCGGCGCGGTGCGGTGCGGTGCGGTGCGGTGCGGTGCGTCAGCCGATCCACCCCGCCGCGCGCCGTCCACTCGCCCATCGCCGTCACGGATTGTCACGTCACGCTCCGTGACAGCCGATCCCGAGCCGCCGGAGTGCCGGTTTGGCGCTTTGCTCTGCACCCACCCACGCACCACCGCCTTGACCTGCCCTGATTCGACGGCGGTCCGGGAAGCACCGGCCGCACGTCGTTACCGACGGTTGCCGGTGCGTATCCGGGTGCAGAGCAAAGGCGAATCGGAGGTGGTCCGGCGGGCGCACGGGCCGTCACTCTCGGTAGGACCGAGCGCGCGAAACCGCCGCGCTACCGCCAGGCCCGCGGGTGCGGCCAGGAACCTCGGGTGCGGCCAGGAGTCCCGAGTGCGGTCGGCGACGCCGGACGCGCGTGGGTGGTGCGGTCGGGTCAGCGGTAGATCGCGCGGTGCGCCGCGTCGATCGTGGCGGCGTACACCGGACCGGTGAGTGCGCGGTCGCGGGCCAGGGCGGCACGGGCGGCGTTCGCGCCGGGGGCGCCGTGCACCCCGCCGCCCGGATGCGCCGACGCACTCGCCAGGAACAACCGGTCCACCGGCGTGTCCGCGCGGCCGAGGCCGGGGATCGGGCGCAGGAAGAGCTGCTGGTACGCGGCGGCGGTGCCGCCGCCGACCGCCCCGCCGACCAGGTTCGGGTCGCCTGCCTCCAGGTCGGCCGGCCCGGCCACGTGCCGTCCCACGATCAGGCTGCGGAAACCGGGCGCGGCCTCCTCCAGCACCCGCTCCATCCGGTCGACGTGGTCGGTTATCTCCTCGGCCCGCCAGTGCCGGCGGAACGGCAGATGGGTGTACGACCAGAGCGACTCGGTGCCCGGCGGCGAGTGGCTGGGGTCGGCCACCGACATCTGCCCGACCAGCAGGAACGGGTCACGCGGGACCTCCGAGCGGGCCAGTGCGGCCGCGTAGCCGGTCAGCCCGTTCAGGTCCGCCCCGAGGTGCACGGTGCCGGCGGTGGCCACCGCGCGGTTGGTCCACGGCACGGGCGCGGACAGTGCCCAGTCCACCTTCAGCGTCGAGCCGTCCCACCGGAAGTGCGCCAGGTCCTCCACCAGCCGGGGCGGCAGCGCCGCCGCACCGACCAGGTCCAGGTAGAGCGCGGGGGCGGGAACGTCGGCCAGCACGGCCCGGCGGGCCCGCCACAGGGCACCACCGGCGGTGCGCACGCCCATCGCCCGGCCCCGGGCGGTCAGCACCCGGTCGACCCGGGCGCCGTAGAGGATGCGGCCGCCGTGCGCGGTCAGCCGGGCCACCAGCGCATCGGTGATCTTCTGCGCGCCGCCTTCGGGCACCGGCCAGCCGACCTGCTGGCCGAGCATGGCGAGCAGCCAGCCGTACACGCCCGAGCCGGCCTCCTCCGGCGACAGGTCGGTGTGCAGGGCACAACCGGCCAGCAGCGCGGGGCCCCCCTCCCCGTCGAAGAGCTCGTCACCGAGCTTGCGGACCGGCACCACCAGCCGCCGGGCCAGCCGCAGCGCGCCGGAGACCCGCAGCCGGCGCAGCAGGGCCAGGCCGCCGCGCACCGGCGGGAACGGCCTGGTGATGGTGTCCAGCATCGGCTCGGCGACCTGCCGCCAGTCGTCGTACGCATGCAGCCAGCGCTTGCCGTCGCCGGGCGCGAACGCCTCGAGCGAGGCCGCGGTGGCCTCCGGGTCGCGGTTGAGCACGGCCGCCCGACCGTCGGGCAGCAGGTGCGCCAGCACGTCCGGCGAGTGCCGCCAGCGCAGGCCGTACCGGTCGAGCCCCAACCCGCGCAGCACCGGCGAGGCGTAGCCGAGGGGGTAGAAGGAGCTGTAGAGGTCGCTGAGGTAGCCGGGGGCGGTCACCTCCGCGGAGCGCACCGCCCCGCCGGGCGCGGCGGTGGCCTCCAGCACCAGGACGTCCCAGCCGGCGTCCGCCAGCAGGTTGGCGGCGACCAGACCGTTGTGACCGGCCCCGACGACGACGGCGTCCGCGCTCTCCACGCCGGGCGAACTCATCCGGTCCGCCTACCCTGCCGGCAACCGGGCGAAACGCGTTTGCCGCGTCGGGGCACGGGGATCCACCGCCGCATGTACACGGTTGCGCAGCTCATAGGTGGAGTGTGGGGCGCGGGCGGCGAGGGGGGCGAGCTGGTCGTACGCGATCCGGCCGACGGATCCCCGGTCAGCTCCGTGCCGGTGGCGACGGCGGACGAGGTCGGCAAGGCGGTGGAGGCGGCACGCGGCGTCGCGGCGGAGTGGGCGGGGACCGCCCCCGCCGAACGCGTGGCGGCCCTGCACCGGGCGGCGGACGCGGTGGCGGCGGTCGCCGACGAGCTGGCCCGCGCGACGACGGCCGAGATGGGCAAGCCCCTCGCGGACGCGCGGGGCGGCGTGGAGGCGGGCATCGGCACGCTGCGACAGTACGCGGAGCTCGCCCCGCTGCGCGGCGGGCGGACCCTGCACGGCGGCATGCACGCCCTCGACTTCATGGTGCCGCAGCCGCGCGGGGTGGTCGCCGCGATCACCCCGTGGAACGACCCGGTGGCGGTCTCGTGCGGGCTGCTCGGCGCCGCCCTGGTCACCGGCAACGTGGTGCTCTACAAGCCGAGCGAGCGCACCCCGGCGACCGGCTGGCTGCTGGCGAAGGCGCTGGACTCCGCGCTGCCGCCCGGGGTGCTGTCGCTGCTGACCGGCGGCCCGGAGGTCGGGGCGGCGCTGGCCGCGCAGGAGGTCGACGTGGTCGCGCACGTCGGCTCCACCGCCACCGGGCGCGCCGTCGCGGCGGCGGCGGCGCGGACCGGCGCCAAGGTGGTGTTGGAGAACGGCGGCAGCGACCCGCTGGTCGTGGACGGCGACGTCGACCCGGTGTGGGCGGCCGGGCAGGCGGCGACGGGCGCGTTCGCCAACGCGGGGCAGATCTGCGTGGCGGTGGAGCGGATCTACGCGCACCGGGACGTCGCCGAGGACCTCACGGGGTCCCTCGTGGAGCGGGCGGAGCGGCTGCGGGTCGGCCCGGGCGCGGACCCGGCGACGGAGCTGGGGCCGCTGGTGGACCGGCGGCACCGCGACCACGTGCACGGGCAGGTGACCGCGGCGGTGGCGGAGGGGGCCCGGATCCGCACCGGCGGGACGCTGCCCGAGGGCCCGGGGGCGTTCTACCCGGCGACGGTGGTCACCGACTGCCGGCACGACATGACGCTGGTACGCGAGGAGACGTTCGGGCCGGTCGCCGCGATCGTCGTGGTCGACTCGTTCTCCGAGGCGCTGCGGTGCGCCGCCGACTCCCCGTACGGGCTGTCCGCCACGGTGCTGACCGGGTCGATGAGCCACGCCCAGCGCGCCTGGCGGGAGTTGCCGGTGGGCACCGTGAAGATCAACGCGGTGTTCGGCGGGGCGCCGGGCGGTGCCGCGCATCCGCGCCGGGGCAGCGGCCACGGCTTCGGGTACGGCCCGGAGCTGCTGGACGAGTTCACCGCCACGAAGGCGGTGCACATCGAGGCGCCCGGCGGCGGCCACTGGTGAGTACGCGCACGCAGGGGCTGCCCGGGGTCGGGCAGCCCCTGCGTCGTACGCCACGGTGGCCTCAGCGGCCGCGGGCCTTCGCGGTCTGCCGGTTGTTCGCCTTCTCGATGGCCTTGACCAGTTCGGGCTTGGTCATGCTCGACCGGCCGGGGACGTCCAGCTTGCGGGCCACCTTCATCAGGTGGTCCTTGGTGGCGTTGGCGTCCACCCCGCCGGCGGTGGGCGCCCGGCGCTCCGGTCCGCCGCCGGCCGCCTGGCGGTCGCTCGGGCCCTTGCGGCCCTTGGGCTCCCAGTGGTCGCCCACCTTCTCGTACCGGTGCTTCACCGCGGCGAAGGCGGTGCGGTGCGCCCGCTCCCCCTCGCCGTACGTCTCCACGGCCGAGTCGTGCGTCTTCTCCCAGGTGCGCTGCGCCTTCTCCGGGGAGCGTCGCAGCGTGCTGGGCAGTACCTCGCGCCCGGGCATCTCGTCCTCCTCCGCGTCGATGGGTTCTGGTTTGACCGTTCCCCCACCGCCGGTCGGCAAACCGGGCGGCCGGGTTTGTCGTTTTCCGGCCGGGGGTACCGGCGGGGCCAGGCTGAGCCGGAGGCACCCGGGCGTCCGGCGGCCGGGGCACAGGGAGCGGGCCATGACGACGACGGAGCCCGGCACGGCGCGCACCGGGGAGCAGCGGCCACGGATCCCCCGCAGGGTGCGGCAGTTGAGCTGGCGGACCTGGCGCGGGGTGCTGGTGCGCAGCGCGCGGAACTTCGTCAAGGACAACTGCGCGGACTGGGCCGCCGCGCTGACCTACTACGGCGTGCTCGCGCTGTTCCCGTCCACCATCGTGGTGGTCGCCCTGGTCGGGCTGGTGTCCAACGGCGAGCAGACCGTGGACACCGTGCTCGACCTGGCCCGGGACATGGGCGCCGGCTCGGTGGTGGCCAACGAGGGCTTCGTCTCGGTGGTCCGGGGCGTGGTCGACCAGAACGACTCGGCCAGCGTGCTGCTGAGCTTCGGTCTGCTCGGCGCGCTCTGGTCGGCGTCCGGCTTCATCGGGGCGTTCACCCGGGCCTCCAACGCCGTCTACGGCGTGGCGGAGGGGCGGCCGGTGTGGAAGCTGCGGCCCATGCAGATCGGGCTCGCGGCGGTCTCGCTGGTGCTGCTCGCCGTCGTCGCCACCGGCCTGATCGTCAGCGGCCCGGTCACCGACGCCGTGGGCGACCTGCTGAACGCCGGCGGGCTGGCGCGCACCGCCTGGAGCGTCGCCAAGTGGCCGGTGCTGGCCATGGTCATGATGGTGCTGCTGAGCCTGCTGTTCTGGATCGCGCCGAACGTCCGGCAGCCGCGGTTCCACTGGCTCACCCCGGGCGGGGCGGTCGCCCTGGTGTCCTGGGTCGTCGCCTCCTTCGGCTTCGGCCTCTACGTGGCCAACTTCGGCTCGTACGACGCCACCTACGGCAGCCTCGGTGCCGTGATCGCGTTCCTGGTCTGGCTCTACCTGTCCAACTCGGCGCTGATGCTCGGCGTGCAGATCAACGCCGAGTTGCAGCGGGGTCGCGTGCTCCAGGCCGGCGAGCCGGACCCGGACGAGCCGGTCCTGCCCCCGAAGACGCCCGCCGACGCGTGACCGCCGCCGGTTTACCGCCGGTGCCACCGGGTAGCGCAGAAGGCATGGAACGTGGCAGCAGCAAGCACGGACCGAGGGTCGACGAGCAGATGAGCCGGGAGGTCAGCGGCCTCGTGCAGGGGCCGGGGACCGGCGGCTCGCGGGTCGACGAGTCCCGTGTGCCGGAGCCGGCCGGTGAGGACCAGCCGGAGCCGACGACGGCCCCGGCCGGCGAGTTGCGTACGGGCGCACCCAAGGGGATGAGTTCCCAGGACGTCGAACGGCGCAGCCGGCTCGGACGGTTCATCACGATGGCTGCCCTGCCGGGCGACCGGGAGGCGCTGATCGCCAACGCGCGGGACAACGACGCGCCGGCGGACATCCTCGCGGAACTGGAGCGGCTGCCCGAAGGCACCCGTTACCAGACGGTCTCCGAGGTGTGGGCGGCGCTCGGCCACAAGAACGAGACGACCCGCTGGTGACCGGATCCCCGCACGATCCGGCCCGACACCGGCGGACGAAGGAGGATGCCTGATGAGTGGCGTTACCGAACACGTGGACGTCTCCGTCCCGGTGCGCACCGCGTACGACCAGTGGACCCAGTTCGAGGAGTTCCCCCACTTCATGGAGGGGGTGCAGGAGGTCCGGCAACTGTCGGACACGATGACCCACTGGACCGTCGAGATCGCCGGGGTGAAGCGCGAGTTCGACGCCGAGATCACCGAGCAGCTCCCGGACGAACGGGTCGCCTGGCGCTCGACCGACGGCACGAAGCAGGCCGGAGTGGTGACCTTCCACCGGCTGGACCCGGACACCACCCGGGTCACCCTGCAGCTCGAGTTCGAGCCGCACGGCGTGGTCGAGCAGGCCGGCGACAAGCTGGGCATCGTCGACCGGCGCGCCAAGGGCGACCTCGATCGGTTCAAGCAGTTCATCGAGCGGCGCGGTCAGGAGACCGGCGCCTGGCGCGGCAGGGTCGACCGGCCGCAGCCCTGATCCCCCGCCCCCGGGCAACGAACTCCGATGGCCGCCGACTCCCCCGGCGGCCATCGCCGTTTGCGGGGAGCGGGCCCGGGTACCGCGATGGGTATGACGGACGAGAACACGGTGTGGCGCGACGAGGAACGGATTCCCCTACAGGAACTGGACAAGGCCGTCGCGCGGTCGACCCTGGACGGCCAGGCCGACGACGCGACGGGCAACGACGCCGGCGAGGAGGCCGCGTTCGGGCACGGGCCGGAGGCGGTGGACCGCGGCGGGCAGGCCGCCGGGGCGGGCCGCGAGCCGACCGACCCGCAGCGCGCCTACCGCCCCTCCACGACCGGACGGACCGGCCCCGACACGATGTGAGCCGCGACCGGCGCGGGCGAGCGAGCCGCCGCCTGCGCCGGCCGCAGCTCAGCGGGCCGCCGGCACCGGCCGGTCAGCGTCTCCGGCTGGGCGGGCGCCGTCCCGTTCAGTGGGTCGCCGGCACCGGCCGGTCGGCGCCACCGGCCCGGTGGCGGTCGCGCTGCCGGCGCGTTCCCGCCGCGTGCAGCGCGATCAGCGCAAGCGCGAGCACGTCCCGCGCCGGCCCGAGCAGCTCGACC
>NZ_JBFAVI010000061.1:0-36781 GCF_040679695.1 Micromonospora sp. NPDC052213 | reverse complement strand
ATCCACACACCACCAACGACAAGGGCCGGCCCCGGACGGGGCCGGCCCTTTCGTCGTCTCCGTGGCCGGCAACCCGTGGCGTCAGGCCCCTGGGTAGTCAGTCGAGCGGGGCGAGGAACTCCAGGCGGTTGCCGTGCACGTCGTGGGAGTGGAAGCGGCGCATCCCGGGCAGCTCGTCGTCTCCCCAGGTGACCGGGTAGCCGGCGGCGGCCAGCCGGTCGGCGAGCGCGTCGAGGTCGGGCCGGAGCAGGCCGGGGTGGGCCTTGCGGGCGGGGCGGAAGTCGTCCTCGACACCCAGGTGCAGTTCGGCGCCGTGCCCGGTGAACCAGCAGCCACCACGCGCCGCTAGCGCCGGGGGCTTGGGCTTCTCCGTCATGCCGAGCACCCCCACGTAGAAGGCGCGGGACGCGTCCTCGGAGCCGCGTGGGCAGACGAGCTGGACGTGATGGATCATGGGGGCACCTCCTCGTCCCGAACGATGGCACGAGGTTGCGCAGTTAGCAAGACGGACGTACGGTTTTGTTGACAACGAGAATCGGCGGTAAGTGTCCCCTAACCACGGCGGCACCCCGGCCGGTGCGACAGACTGCTCAGGACTACTCACGGTCGCTGGTGTGAAGGAGTACGACGTGGCGAGCCTCGACACCTTCGGTGCGAAGACCCAGCTACGCGTCGGAGACGCGAGCTACGAGATTTTCAAGATCAGCAAGGTGGAGGGCCACGAACGGCTCCCCTACAGCCTGAAGATCCTGCTGGAGAACCTGCTCCGGACCGAGGACGGCGCGAACATCACCGCCGACCACATCCGGCAGCTCGGCGGCTGGGACCCCACCGCCGACCCGAGCGTGGAGATCCAGTTCACCCCGGCGCGGGTGCTCATGCAGGACTTCACCGGCGTGCCCTGCGTGGTCGACCTGGCCACCATGCGCGAGGCCGTCCGCGACCTCGGCGGCGACGCCACCAAGGTCAACCCGCTCGCCCCGGCCGAACTGGTCATCGACCACTCGGTCATCGCCGACCTGTTCGGCCGCGAGGACGCCTTCCAGCGCAACGTCGAGCTCGAGTACGAGCGCAACAAGGAGCGCTACCAGTTCCTGCGCTGGGGCCAGACCGCGTTCAACGAGTTCAAGGTCGTCCCGCCGGGCACCGGCATCGTGCACCAGGTCAACATCGAGTACCTGGCCCGTACGATCATGGAGCGCAACGGCCAGGCGTACCCGGACACCGTGGTCGGCACCGACTCGCACACCACCATGGTCAACGGCCTGGGCGTGCTCGGCTGGGGCGTCGGCGGCATCGAGGCCGAGGCCGCCATGCTCGGCCAGCCGGTCAGCATGCTGATCCCGCGCGTGGTGGGCTTCAAGCTCTCCGGCGAGATGCCGGCCGGCACCACCGCCACCGACCTGGTGCTCACCATCACCGAGATGCTGCGCAAGCACGGCGTGGTCGGCAAGTTCGTCGAGTTCTACGGCCCGGGCGTGAGCGCCGTGCCGCTGGCCAACCGGGCCACCATCGGCAACATGTCCCCGGAGTACGGCTCCACCGTGGCGATCTTCCCGATCGACGGCGAGACCGTCCGCTACCTGGAGCTGACCGGCCGCGACCCGCAGCAGGTCGCGCTGGTCGAGGCGTACGCCAAGGAGCAGGGCCTCTGGCACGACCCGGACGCCGAGCCGGAGTACTCGGAGCGCCTGGAGCTCGACCTGAGCACCATCGAGCCGTCCCTGGCCGGTCCGAAGCGCCCGCAGGACCGGGTGCCGCTGGGCAGCGCCAAGACGCTGTTCCGCTCGGCGCTGACCGACTACGTGGCCGCCGACGAGACCGGTGGCGACCGCGACCGCAAGCCGGGCGTGCCGCAGCAGGAGAAGCCGTTCGGGGTCGTGGGCCACGCCGACGAGGCCAGCGCCGAGTCCTTCCCGGCCAGCGACTCCCCCGCCAACGGCGTCAGCGACCCGGCCGACGCCCCGCGCGACCTGCAGACGGCCGCGGTCGGCTCCGGCGGGCGGGCCAGCAACCCGATCCGGGTCACCGGCGACGACGGCACCGAGTTCGAGCTGGACCACGGCGCCGTGGTGATCGCCGCGATCACCTCCTGCACCAACACCTCCAACCCGCAGGTCATGATCGGGGCGGCGCTGCTGGCCCGCAACGCGGTGGAGAAGGGCCTGACCCGCAAGCCGTGGGTGAAGACCACCCTGGCCCCGGGCTCCAAGGTCGTCATGGACTACTACGAGCGGGCCGGCCTCACGCCCTACCTGGAGAAGCTGGGCTTCCACCTGGTCGGCTACGGCTGCACCACCTGCATCGGCAACTCCGGCCCGCTGCCGGAGGAGATCTCCGCCGCCGTCAACGAGGCCGACCTGGCCGTCGTCTCGGTGCTGTCGGGCAACCGGAACTTCGAGGGCCGGATCAACCCGGACGTCAAGATGAACTACCTGGCGTCCCCGCCGCTGGTGGTCGCGTACGCGCTGGCCGGCACGATGGACATCGACCTGGCCAACGAGCCGATCGGCGAGGACAGCCAGGGCAACCCGGTGTTCCTGCGCGACATCTGGCCGAACACCGCCGAGATCCAGGACGTCATCGCCTCGGCGATCGGCGCCACCGGCTTCAGCGCGGCGTACGCGGACGTCTTCGCCGGCGACGAGCGCTGGCAGTCGCTGCCCACCCCGACCGGCGACACCTTCGCCTGGGCCGGCGACTCGACCTACGTCCGCAAGCCCCCGTACTTCGAGGGCATGGAGCGGGAGCCGAAGGCGGTCGTCGACATCACCGGCGCCCGGGTGCTGGCCAAGCTGGGCGACTCGGTGACCACCGACCACATCTCCCCGGCCGGTTCCATCAAGGCCGACTCCCCCGCCGGGAAGTACCTCGCCGAGCACGGCGTGCCGCGGCACGAGTTCAACTCGTACGGCTCCCGCCGGGGCAACCACGAGGTCATGATCCGGGGCACCTTCGCCAACATCCGCCTGCGCAACCAGCTGGTCCCGGGTGTCGAGGGCGGCTTCACGGTCAACCACCTGACCGGCGAGCAGACCTCGATCTACGACGCCTCGGTGGCCTACCAGGAGGCGGGCGTCCCGCTGGTCGTCCTGGCCGGCAAGGAGTACGGCTCCGGGTCGTCGCGGGACTGGGCGGCCAAGGGCACCATGCTGCTCGGCGTCAGGGCGGTCATCGCCGAGTCGTACGAGCGGATCCACCGCTCCAACCTGATCGGCATGGGCGTGCTCCCGCTGCAGTTCCCGGCCGGCGAGACCGCCGAGTCGCTGGGCCTGACCGGCACGGAGACGTTCACCATCACCGGGGTGACCGCGCTGAACGACGGGGAGACCCCGCGCACGGTCAAGGTCAGCACCGACACCGGCGTCGAGTTCGACGCGGTGGTCCGGATCGACACGCCGGGTGAGGCGGACTACTACCGGCACGGCGGCATCCTGCAGTACGTGCTGCGCCGCATGATCGCCAGCTGACGCACCATCGAAAAGGGCCCCTCCCGCAAGCGCGGGAGGGGCCCTTTCGCGTACCGGCTCGGCGCTCTCCGGGCGAGGCGGCGTCGCGGCTCACCTGCCCGCGCGCCGGCCCCGCGGTGGGTCACTCGGACCGGCGGCGAGCGTCCCGGGTCTTCATGGCGTGCTCCAGCAGCGTGATGAGCACCTCCTTGCTCGACTCCCGCTGCCGGGCGTCGCAGAGCAGCACCGGCACCCCGGGGTCGAGGTTCAGCGCCGACTGCACCTCGTCGAGCTGGTACTGCCGGGCGCCCTCGAAGCAGTTCACCGCCACCACGAACGGCGTGCCGCGCCCCTCGAAGTAGTCGATGGAGGGGAAGCAGTCCGCCAGCCGTCGGGTGTCCGCCAGCACCACCGCGCCGATCGCGCCGAGCGCCAGCTCGTCCCAGACGAACCAGAAGCGGTCCTGCCCGGGGGTGCCGAAGAGGTAGAGCACCAGGTCGTCGCTGATGGTGATGCGACCGAAGTCCATCGCCACCGTGGTGGTCTTCTTGCTCTCCACCCCGGAGAGGTCGTCGATGCCGACCCCGCTCTCGGTCAGCACCTCCTCGGTGCGCAGGGGGCGTGTCTCGCTGACCGCGCCGACCATGGTGGTCTTGCCCACGCCGAAGCCACCCGCGACGAGGATCTTGATCGCGGTGGGCAGTGGCGGCGCTCCCGCCGGCCGCTCAGAGTGCCCGTAGTCCATTGATTACCGCCTCGAAAACGCTGTTGTCGGGAAGGCCGGCTGTGGTGCGCGGCTCGCGCACCTGCACCAGGCTGCGGGCCACCAGGTCGCCGAGCAGGACCCGGATGGTGCCCACCGGCAGGTCCATGTGGGCGGCGATCTCGGCGACGGACTGGATCCGCTGGCAGAGCCCGACGATCGCCAGGTGCTCCGGACCCAGTCCGACCTCCGGGGTCACGTCCGCTCGGGTCGCTGTCACCAGCGAGATCAGGTCGAACGTGCCGGTGACCGGCCGGGCCCGGCCACGGGTCACCGCGTAGGGGCGCACCACCGGGCCGGCGTGGTCGTCGACCCACTGGTGCTCGGCGGACTCCCCCTGCACCGTCATCGCGGTTACTTCTCGTCGGCCGGCTGCTCGGTCCGCGACGGCGACGCGACGTACTTGCCGACGCGGGTGACCAGCATCGCCATCTCGTAGGCGATCAGGCCGACGTCGGCGTCCTCGCTGGCGAGCACGGCCAGGCAGGCGTTGCGCCCGGCCGCCGTGACGAACAGGAACGACGACTGCATCTCGATGATGGTCTGCTGCACCTGCCCGCCGCCGAAGCGCTTGCCCGCGCCCCGGGCCAGGCTCTGGATGCCGGCCGCCATCGCCGCCAGGTGCTCTCCGTCGTCCCGGCTGAGCCCTCGCGAGGCGGCCATCAACAGGCCGTCCGTCGAGAGCGCGACCGCGTGGTCGGCCTGCTTCACCCGGCCGACCAGATCATCCAGCAACCACGTCAGGTCGGCACTCGAAGCCGTCTTCTGCGCCACTCGTCGTCCTCTTCTCCCCCGGCTGTTGTCGCCGTGCTCGTCTGGGCTGACCGCCACGCCGCGGGGTCACCCCGCAGTGCGGGCGGTGCCGGTCAGGTCGCCTGCTGATCGCCGACGTCCGGTCCCTCGCCGGCCCCGGCTCCCTCGCCTGTCTCGGGCCGGCCGCCGCCGGCCCCGCCGAGCAGCCGGGCGGCGTCCGTACGGCCGCGCCGGGTGCCGCTCTGGTAGGAGCTCATCATCCGGCGCACCTGCTCCGGCGGGCGTACCGTGTCCGCGTCGTCGTCCCCCGCGGCGGGTTCGTCGCGCAGTTCCGGCACGATGCTGGCCTGCCGGACCCGGACCGGCAGCCCGGAGTCGGTACGCACCTGCTCGGGGCAGGGCACCCGCGCCGGGCCGGCGGCCGCCGGGGTCCCGGTGCCCGTCTCCGCCGGGGCGGCCCCCGCAGGGCCGTCCTCCGCCGGCGCGACCGTCTGCGGAGCGGCCACGGCAGGCCGGGCCGCGGCCACCGGCAGGCCGGTCGGGAAGGTCGGGCCGTCCAGGGCCGGCTGCATCGACGCGCCGCGCGCCCGGGTGGGCAGCCGCTCCTCCGCCGAGGTGGTCGACAGGCTCCGACCGCGCGACCGGGTGGGCAGGGCGCCCCCGTCGGAGTCCCCGGCAGGGGCCTCGGACTCCGGGGCCGACCGCGGCCTCGGCGCGGCCGGCGGCTCGGCCAGCGCCACCGTGGTGGGCTGCCCGGTGGCGGGAGCGGACGCGCCCGGCACCGGCGTGGTGGCCGGCACCCCGGCCGGGAAGCCGCCGGAGGTGCTCGGGTCCGCGTCGTCGGCGGTGACCAGCTCGGCCGGAATCAGCACGACCGCGGTGGTGCCGCCGTACGCCGACTCCTTGAGCTGCACCCGCACGCCGTGCCGCTCGGTCAGCCGGCTCACCACGTAGAGCCCCAGGCGGGAGGCGTTGGCCAGGTTCAGCTCGGACTGGTCGACGATCCGGTGGTTCGCGGCGGCCAGGTCCTCCTCGCTCATGCCCAGGCCGCGGTCCTCGATCTCGATGGCGAAGCCGTTGGCCACCATCTGCCCGCGCACCTCGACGGTGGTGTGCGGCGGAGAGAACGACAGCCCGTTCTCGATCAGCTCGGCGAGCAGGTGGATGACGTCACCGACCGCCCGCCCGGTCAGCGAGACCGGGCCCAGGGGCAGCACGTTGACCCGGGTGTAGTCCTCGACCTCGGCGACCGCGCCCCGGACCACGTCGACCATCGGCACGTTGCGCCGCCACGCCCGGCCCGGGGTGGAGCCGGAGAGCACGATCAGGTTCTCCGCGTTGCGCCGCATCCGGGTGGCCAGGTGGTCGACCCGGAACAGGTCCTCCAGCTCCTCGGCGTCGTGCTCGCGGCGTTCCATCGCGTCGAGCAGGGTGAGCTGGCGGTGCACCAGCGCCTGCGTGCGCCGGGCCAGGCTGAGGAAGACGTCCCGGACGTTGCGGCGCAGCTCGGCCTGCTCGACGGCGGTGCGGATGGCGGTCTCCTGCACGGCGTTGAACGCCTTGCCCACCTGGCCGATCTCGTCGTCGCCGAACTCCAGCGGGGGCGCCTCCTTGGCGACGTCGACCTCCTCGCCGTGGCCGAGCCGCTCGACCACGCCGGGCAGCCGCTCGTTGGCGAGCCCGAACGCCGCGTCGCGCAGCCGCTCCAGCTGCCGCACCAGGGCCCGGGCGGTGGTGACCGACATGGCGATGGAGGCGACGACGGCGAGCAGGCCCAGACCGGCGGCCAGCACCAGCCGGATGATGACGCCGGCGGCGATCGGCGTGGACCGGTCCACGAGCGCGTCACCGGCCTCGATGATGAACCGCTGCTGCTCCTCGGCCACGACGTCCGCCGCCGCGCGCCACTGGGCGGCCGTGACGGTCGGCGGGCCGGACGTCCGTCCCGCGAGGACCACCCGGTCCTCCAGGGCGCGGAACGACGTGTACGTCTCGCCGCCGAGCAGCGCCTCGTACCGTGCCCGGTCGGCGTCGGCCAGGTCGTCGCGGGTCTGGCTGTCGAGGAAGCGCTGCGCACCGACGGTGCGGGCGAAGGCGGCGGACTCCTCCGGAGTCATCCGGCCCGCGGCGAGCGCCCCGGTGACCAGCGCGTCCTCCTGGGACATGAGTTCCCGGACCCGGACGAGCTGGATCAGTGCCCCGGTTTCCCGCGCGAACTGCTCGTCGTCCAGGTTGCCCAGTGACCCGTACACCTGCAGCGTCGAGTCGATGAGCCCGGTGTACGCCTCGACGGCGGCGGCCCGGTCCACCTGGCGGGTGCGGATCGACTCGCGCACGCTGCCCAGCCGGTCCAGCCCGGCGACGACCGTGTCGATCTGTTGCTTGGTGTCGTCGCTCGCCGCCAGGTCGACCCGCCAGCCGCGGACGGACTCCCGGAAGTCGTCGGCGACGGCCTGGGTCCGCTGCCACTGCGCCTCGAGCTGGGCCCGCTCGGGCTCGCCCGCCCCGCCCAGGTACGCCGCGGAGGCCCGGCGCTCCGCCTGCAGCTCCAGCACGAGCGGCTCACTCGGCTGGGCGACCCGGCTGTCGAGCGCCTGCACCCAGATGAGGTTGACGCCCTCCCGCAGCGTCACCCACGCGGCGAAAGCCCACAGCGCAACGAGCGAGGCCAACATAGCCACGACTTTCCGGCGCAGATTCGAGCTGCGGGAACCCATGCGAAACCATCCCTGGCGGGGAGCCTGATTCATCCGATCGGCGGAGGCGCGTGTCGCTTCGACCGACCCGGCGCACGGTAGCAGTGTCACGACGATCGCTCAAGCGGTGCTGATCATGACGCTGCGCAGCGGGCCGCGGCCCGCTGTGGCGGTCAGTGTCCTCTGTGGCCGCTCAGCCGCGCCAGGTGCCGCGCCGCCAGCACGGCGGCCCGCACGATCAGCATCGGATGGTAGAGATCCTTGTCATGCCACAGTGGAGCGGCGTGCCCGGTGACGTCGTCGTGGTCGTCGAGGAAGGCCAGCGCACGCCGCACGGCGGCGCCGACACCCGGCCGCGGCGGCCGTCCGTTGCCGAGCAGCACCTGCACGGCGTAGGCGGTCTCTTCGGGGGTGCCGTCCCACAGCCCCCACGAGCCGTCGGCCCGCTGGGTGTCCCGCACCCAGTCGACCGCCCGGTCGAGCGCCGCAGCGGCGGCCTCGGGCGCGTACCCGGCCAGGGCGGCGGCGACCGCCGAGGTGGCGTAGTACGGCGAGGCGTGCCAGCGGTCCGTCCACCGGCCGTCGGGGAGCTGGCCGTCGATCAGCCAGCCGGCCACCCGGCGCGCCACGTCGGCGTGCGGTCGCCCCGGTTGGTGGCGGGCGTGCCAGCCCAGCGCCTCCAGCACGTGCGCGTTCGTGGTGACCGACGCGCCGTCCTCGCCCCGCCAGGTGCAGAAGTGCGCTCCGGTGTCGTACGCCAGCAGGCTGTCGGGGGCGACCGGACGGCCGAGGCGGGCCAACGCGAAGAGGGTGGCGGCGGTGGTGTCGGCGTCCGTCGGGAGCCCCGGCGAGGTCGCCGCGCCGTCCGGGCCGACCACGGCGGCCAGGTCGGCGATCATCCGGCGGGGGACGTCCGGGGCCGCGCCGACCCGGGTGAGGCTGCTGAGCACCCACGCCCGCTCGAACACGGCGATGGGCGTCGTGCACGGGACGGGGCCGCCCCCCGGCCCGACGGCGTTCGTCAGGTAGCCCAGCGCCGCCCGGTCCACCCCTGGGCGGGAGGGGTCGCCCAGCCAGGCGGCGGTGGCGGCGGGCGAGGCGCCCACGGCGCCCAGGAGCGGCCGGACGGGCAGGTTCACCCGCGTCCGCTCGTCCAGCACCTCGAAGGCGTGCAAGAGCTTCTCCGGCACGGGCCGGCCGGCGGCGAGCAGCCGGCCGACCGCCTCGGACCGGTGCCGCGTCATGCCGTGCGGCATCGGCAGCGGTGTTGCGTGCGCCCACCGCGACGGCTCGGCGTCGCCGGCCGGGCGCAGCAGCGCGTCGATCCGGTCGAGCAGGGCGGGCACGATCAGGTCCACGCCCGGCATGTCCGGCACCGGCTCGTCGGCGGCCAGCAGCCGCCGCAGCGCCCCGACGCCGCGGTCCACCACGGACGCGGGCAGGTGCGTCGGCTCGCCCCGCCCGGCGCCGGACACGCACCTCAGTAGCGCCTCCACCGCGCTGAGGGTCGGCACCAGCCCGTACGCGCCGGGCGCCCCCCACGCGCCGTCGGGCCGCTGCGCGGTCACCAGGTAGCGCAGGCGCCCGGCGTGCCCGGGCAACCAGGGCGCGTCGCTGACCAGCCGCGCCGTCTCGTACACCGAGGGCGAAACCGTGCCGGCGGGGCTGGCGGCCATCGCCGCCACGAGCGCCCGCCCGGCGGTGGCGAGTCCCGGCCCGCCGACCTCCGCCACGGCGACCGGGGCCGCCGTCACGACATCCCCCAGAAGTCGGCCAGCTGGTAGAAGCCGCTGCTGAAGCCGATCTGCCGGGCCAGGTAGTCCGCCTCCCGCGGGCAGTCCGACCGGAGCGGGACGAGCATCCGCCGGCAGTCGTCCACCAGGGCGGCGAGCCGCTGCTCCACCTCGGCGCGGTCGTCGACCAGCAGGAGGGCGTTCAGGTCGCCCCAGCGCAGGTCCCGCTCGTACGTGCCGAGGTCGTTGGCGAGGCGCAGGGCGCGCTGCACCTCGTCGCTGACCGCGACCAGGTCGTCGAGCCGGGCGAGCGTGGCCTCGTCCCCGGTGTGGATCCAGTGCGCGACGTTGACGATCGTGCAGGCGAGGTTGTCGGCGTTGGCGAGGTACGCGTCGAGGCTCGGCAGGGCCGCCCGGTCGCCGGAGCGCCAGGCCGCCCTCCATGCCCACTCCCGGGCCATCGCCCCCACCGTCGCGCCCAGGCTGTCCTGCCACAGTGAACGGTGTGCGGCGAAGGCCGGGGTCGTCGCGAGTTCGTCCTGGAGCGCGGCCAGGTAGGCGCCGAGGTGGTCGTCGGCGGCGGGCGGCTCGCCGGCGGCCACCGAGACGCAGCGGCCGACGAGCCGGTCGACCTCGTCCTGGGACTGTGCCCGGTGGTCGATCAGCCAGTCGAGGGCGAAGCCCCACAGCACGGTCCGGTTGGCGACCCGCAGCTGCTGCGGCGTGCACCACGGGGCACCGAACGCGATGGCCAGCGAGATGTTGGCGAACAGCATGGCGTCGAACGGCTCGGCGGGGAACAGCTCGGGGTGCGCGGCGGCCGACGCCTGGAGGTCGCGTTGCCCGCGGACGGCCACGCCGCAGATCCGCCCCTGTTCCCGCGCGTCGCGCAGCTCGTCCCGCCCGCCGCCTGCCGGCTCCGGTCCGGTCCCGGTGCCGTCCTGCGCGGTCGTCAGCGCCGGGATCATGCCGGCCTCTGCTCGCGCACCGGGGTCAGCGCCATGACCACCGGCCTGCCCGGGCGCAGGGCCGCCGCCAGCTGCTTGGGCGGCATCCCGGGCTCGCGCAGCCGGAAGCGGTAGCGGCTGAGGATCGTGGCGACCACGAGCGGAGCCTCCAGGTTGAACAGGTGATTGCCGAGGCACTGGTGCGGGCCACCGCCGAACGGGAAGTACGCGTACCGGTGGCTGCGGCGCGGCTGGTCGGCGCGGAACCGGTCGGGGTCGAAGGTGTCCGGGCGGTCCCAGTACCGGGCCAGCCGCTGGGTGATGTAGGAGCTGACGACGACGATGCTGCCGGCGGGGATGCGGGTGCCGCCGATGACGTCGTCCGCCAACGCCGCGCGCGGCAGCAGCCAGCCCGCGGGATACATCCGCAGCAGCTCGTCCACGACCGACCGGGTGTACGTGAGGGCGACCAACTGCTCCCGGCTGATCACCCGGTCGGTGCCCACCACCTCGTCCAGCTCCGCGTAGAGCCGTTCGGCGATCGCGGGGTGGGCGTCCAGGATCGGCCACAGCCAGGTCAGCACGGCGTAGGTGGTCTCGGTCGCGGTGGCGAACGAGGCCACCACGTCGTCGCGGACCCGCCGTTCGTCGAGCGGGCGGCCGTCGGCGTCCCGCGCGCGGGTCAGGGCGGCGAGCAGGTCGTCGCTGTCCCGCGGGTGGGCGAGCTCGGCCCGCACCAGCGGCAGCATGATGTCGTCGACGACACCGGTCGCGCGGCGCAGGGCGCGGTCCCCCGGCACCGGCACGGCGTCGGGCACGAAGGGCAGGAGCAGCCGTGCCCGCAGCGCGGTCACGATGGTGTCCTGGGCGGCGACGATCCGCAGCTGGTCGGCGAGGCTGACCCGGTCGGCGAAGAAGACACTGCTGATCGCCCGGCAGATGACCCGCCCCAGCTCCGCGCCGATGTCCAGCCACCGGCCGGTGCGGGCCGGCTCCTCGAACCCGTCCACCGCCTCGCTGACCGCGCGGCTCATGGTGTCCACGAGGGAGTCGATGCGCTTGGCCGTGAAGTGCGGCTGCATCCGCGCGCGACTGGCCTGCCACTCGGGGCCGTCGGACATGATGCCCTCCCCGGTGAACCGCCGCACCGACCGCCAGAGCATGCTCCGCCCGCCGCGGGTGTAGTTGGCCGCGTTGTCCCGCAGGACGTGCTGCACGTGGGCCGGCTCGGTCACCAGGTACGGGCGGATGGTCCCGACGTTGAGCCGGATGACCTCGCCCTCCGCGGCGTCCGCCAGCGCGACGAGTTCGCGCAACGGGTCACGCAGGAGGCCCGGCAGCATCCTCCACAGTGGCACGCTCCGCGCCGCCCGCCCGTGCGGCCCGTCGGAACTCCGGTCAGCCATGGCACCCCTCACAGTCACGCTTCGTGGTGACAGACCGTCCCCCGGACGGCTGCCTTACGTCACGATTCGGAGAGCATGCCATCACCCGTTCGGACCCGCCAGAGCCGTACGAGAATTTTGCTCATGGGAATGCTGATCCACGAAGGAGTTCGTGTCGGGCGTCACTCCTAAAGCGAGCGCAGGTAACGCCACTCGGCGGCCACCGGGCGGTAGCCGAACCACTCGTTCACCGCGCGCATGGCGTCGTTGCCGGCGTCGTTGACGGTGAACGCCCGCCGGTAGCCGGCCGACCGGGCCGACCGCAGCGAGACGTGCTTGACCAGCCGGGCCAGGCCCCGGCCCCGCCACTCGGCCCGGGTACCCGTCATCCCCGACAGGTAGCGGTCGCCGCCGTCGGTCAGCGCGACGCTGAACGCCACCACCGCCCCGTCCGCCACGGCCACCGTGGTGAGACCCCGGTCGAGGTCCGGCCGGTCCCAGTACGCGGCCCGCCAGTCGGCGTAGCTGATCGCGTCCATCCCCACGTCGCCCGGCTCGTCGGCGGCGGCGGCCAGGTCCGCCTCGTAGAGCGGGTGCGGATCGGGCAGGTCGGCGGCCGTGGTCAGCCGCACCCGGGGCGGCGGCGCGGGCGGCGCGGGCAACGTCGCCGCCAGGTCCAGGCGCAGGATCAGGTTGCGTCGACCGGGCCGGTAGCCGCGCCCCTCGGCGAAGGAGAGCGCCGCCGGCCCGTCGGCCACCCGCGCGTACACCCGACGCACGCCGAGCCCGGCGAGCCGCTGCTCGGCGGCGGCGAGCAGCGCCGACCCGACGCCCCGCCCCCGCCGCTCGGGGCGCACGACCAGGTTGACGAAGCCGAGCCCGGGCTCGGCGCTCTCGTGCAGCAGCCCCGTCCGGGCGACGCCGGCGATCCCGTCTCCCGTCTCGGCGACCAGCATCCCGAAGCGCTCCGCCGGCTTGCCGGTCGCCTGCCAGGCGAGCAACGCGGGCGTGACGACCAGGTGGGGCTCGGCGGCGCGGAGCAGGCCGGCCACCGGCGTCGCGTCGCGCGGCCCGGCGGCCCGGACGGTAGGGACCATGGCTGGGCAACCTACCGCAGCGGCCGGCGCGGCGGGGGGCGGCCGGCGGTGGAATCCGGGCGCGCCCGCACCGCCTGTGCCAGGCTCAGGGCATGGACGACAAGACCATCCTGAACCGGATCTCCGAGCTGGTCGACGAGGAGCACCGGCTGCGCGCCGACGCCCAGGCCAACGAGTCGGGCACCGACGACGACGCCCGCAACCGGCTGCGCGAGCTGGAGGAGTCCCTCGACCAGTGCTGGGACCTGCTGCGCCGGCGGCGGGCCGCCCGGCAGACCCACGGCGACCCGGACGCCCAGGGGCTGCGCCCCAAGCCCGAGGTCGAGCGCTACCTGCAGTGACGCGGGCCCCGGGCGGCCGGCGCCGGCCGCCCGGGGCACCCGGTCAGCGGATCCCCGCCTCCCGCAGCAGCAGCGCGGTCAGCGCCGCCGGGTCGGCCTCCCCCGCCGGCAGCCCCCGGGCCGCGAACCAGGTCGCCACCACCCGGACGTCGCGGGCCAGGAACTCCGGCCCCTGCGGGTTGGCCACCACGTCGACAACCTGCGGCAGGTCGATCAGCACCAGCCGCCCCGCGTGCACCAGCAGGTTGTACGGCGACAGGTCGCCGTGCGCGAGGCCGGCGCGGGCGAGCACCACCAGGGCGTCCACCATCTGGTCCCACAGGTCGCGCAGCTCAGCGGCCTCGGGCCGCAGCTGGGCCAGCCGGGGCGCGGCCAGCCCTTCGGCCGGGTCCCCGAGGAACTCCAGCATCAGCTCCGTGCCGCGCAGCTGCACGGGGTAGGGGACGGAGATCGTGCCGTACCGGGTGCCGATCTCCCAGAGCCGGGCCAGCGCGTCGAACTCGGCCGCCGCCCACTGGCCGGCGATCATCTGCCGGCCGAACGCGGTCCGCCCGGCCATCGCCCGGTTCTCCCGGGACCGGCGGACCCGGCGCCCCTCCAGATAGCCGGCGTCGCGGTGGAAGAGCCGGTGCTGGGCGTCCCGGTAGCGCTTGACGGCCAGCAGGCAGGACCGGTCGGTGCCGGGCACGGCCCGGCGCACCAGGTGGACGTCCGCCTCCTTGCCGGTCTTGAGCACACCGAGTTCGGTGTCCTTCGCAGCCAGTTCGGTGACCAGCCAGTCCGGGTGGGGCTGCGGGCCGTGCACGGCGTCGTCCCAGGAGGACCAGCGCTCCCCCGTGTCGGGGTCCGGCTCGTCGTCGGGGTCGGCGGGGGCGGGCTCGGGGGCCCGGCCGTGCTTCAGGAAGAGCGGTTCGTCGTCGTCGAAGCGGCGCTTGCCGCGGGTACGGCGCTCGCGCGCCGGAAGGTCGTGATCGCGCACTGCGGTGGTGATCCCTTGCTCGAGGCTGATGGAGGCAGGTGGAGGTGACCTGCGAAGACGGCCATGACCGACCCCCTCTCCTCGACCGGGCGCACGCCCGGGTGCACGATGCGCCGTCCATGTTCACGGCCCGGCGGCGCCGGGTCAACCGAATTACCCGAGCCGCCCCGAGCGGCGGCCTCCGTCAGGCCGGCAGCGACGAACGGGCGCGTCCCTGGTCGGGAAGGCGGTCGAGCAGCATGGAGTGGGCCGCCCGGGTGGCGGCGAGGGCCTCCGGCGCCAGCGCGACGACCAGCACGGCCTCGCCGGTGTCCGCGCCGCGCGCCAGCGGCCGGCCCTCCGGGTCGTAGACCGCGGCGCCACCGTTGAACCGCCACGGGTCCGCGCCGCCGACGGCGTTGGCGAACACCACGTACATCGTGTTGTCCAGCGCGCGGGCGGCGTAGTAGAGGTCGCGGCGGTGCTCGGAGCCGGCCAGGTAGCCGCTCGGGCACAGGTAGCCGTGCGCCCCGTCGGCCGCGGCGGCGCGGCCGTGCTCCGGGAAGCAGCCGTCGTAGCAGATGCCGAGCCCGAGCCGCCAGTCGTCGACGAGCAGGGTGGCGCCCCGGTCGCCGGGGCTGAACAGCTCGCGTTCGCCGCTCCAGAGCTGCTGCTTGTCGTACCCGACGCGGACCACACCGGCCCGGTCGACCACCAGGGACGAGATGGTCCGCCGCCCGTCCGGGTGCCGGACCGCCGCGCCGACCACCACGGCGGCGCCGCCGTCACGGGCGGCCTCGCGCAGCGGGTCCAGCCGAGGGTCGGCGACGGTCGCCGTGGCGTCGGCCGCGACGTCCGTGCCGACCGGGTCGGCCGCGAGCGTCGGCGGATGGTACGCGGGCAGGAAGAGCTCGGGCAGCACGGCCACCCGGGCGCCCCGCTCCGTCGCCCGGCGGACCAGCCGGGCGGCGCTGGCCGCGTTGCCGGCCACGTCTCCGGGAACGGGTTCGGCCTGCACGGCCGCGACGGTCAGCGGGGCGGCGGGGACCGCGACGGCGGTGGGGAGTGGCATCACGCGCCGATCCTAGTGGGGCCGCGAAGGCCCGATGATCATTCGCATGCCACAACAAGCCGTACGTACGGTTTGCGTTACCTGGGGTCACCTGACACGATCGACCCGTGCCCAGGGTAAGTCAGGACCAGCTCGACGCTCGCCGGCAGGAGATCCTCGCCGCCGCGCGGGCGTGTTTCGCGCGGCACGGCTACGAGGGCGCCACCGTGCGTCGACTCGAAGAGGCCACCCGGCTGTCCCGGGGCGCGATCTTCCACCACTTCCGCGACAAGGACTCGCTCTTCCTCGCGGTCGCCGAGGACGACGCCGCCGCCATGGTGGAGACGGTCGCCCGCAACGGCCTGGTCCAGGTGATGCGCGACCTGCTGGCCGGCGCGGTCTCCCCCGACACCACCGGCTGGCTCGGCAGCCAGTTGGAGGTCTCCCGCCGGCTGCGGACAGACCCGGCGTTCGCCAAGCGGTGGGCGGAGCGGTCGGCCGCTGTCGCCGAGGCGACCCGCGAGCGGCTGGCCCGCCAGCGGGAGGCGGGCGTGCTCCGCGAGGACGTGCCGATCGACGTGCTGGCCCAGTTCCTCGAACTGGCCTACGACGGCCTGGTGCTGCACCTGGCGATGGGGCGCCCCGCCGGCGACCTGGGCCCGGTGCTGGACCTGGTCGAGGAGGCGGTCCGCCGCCGCTGACCGGCCACCCCGGCACGGCGCTGGCGCGGGGTCACCTCCCGGACGTCCGGCGCTCGCGCGGCTCGCCTCCCCACGGCGTCCGGAGCCTCCACTGTTTACGTATCGGTCCGGTAACTCGCCCCTCGCGGCCGATCCGCCGTGGCGGGACTGCCCCACAATGGGGCCGCGATCCCCTCGCACGACAGGAGCAGCAGATGACTGTCCTCGCCGCACCGGGTGACACCTGGGGCATCCCCGGGCCCGTCTTCCTCCGGGTCTACCTCCTCGTCGCCGCCATGGTCGTCGTCGGCGCCGTCGTCCACCGCGCCCGCGTCCTCGCCGGACCGGGGGCCGGCGACGTCGGCCAGCTCGGCCCGCAGCAGGTCGCCTACCTCAACGGTGGGGAGCAACTGGCGATCTGGGCCGCCCTCTCCGGGCTGCGCAGCAGCGGAGCGATCGGCGTACGGCCGGACCGTCGACTGGCCACCGGCGGCCAGCTGCCGGCCGGGACCACGCCGCTGGACCAGGCGATCCATCTCGCTGCCGGCCGGCACGCCACCACCCGCGAGCTGCGCCGCGACGAGTGGGTACGCCGGGCGCTCGACCAGCTCCGGACCAGCCTGGAGCAGCGCGGGCTCGCGCTGACGCAGGCGCGCCGGAGGACGCTGCGCGCGTGGTCGTTCCTGCTCACCCTCCTGCTGGCGGTCGGCATGTTCCGGATCATCGCGGGCCTGTCGAACGACCGCCCGGTGGGTTGGCTCGTGCTGAGCCAGATCCCGCTGGTCGTGGTGTCCGTCCTGCTGCACCGGGTGCCCTGGCGGACCCGCGCCGCCACCCGCGCGCTGCGCGGCCTGCGACAGCAGCACACCTACCTCGCACCCGCGTCCGCCCCCGCCTACGCCACCTACGGCGCCGCGGGCGCGGCGATGGGGGTGGCGTTGTTCGGCACCGCGTCGCTGTGGGCGATGGACCCCGGCTTCGCCGAGCAGGCCGAGATCCAGCGGCAGGCGGCGAGCGGCGGTGGCGGCTCCTCCGGCTGCGGTGGCGGCAGCTCGTGCGGCGGCGGCGGGGGCGGCGGGGGCGGCTGCGGAGGCGGCTGCGGAGGCGGGTGCGGCGGATGACCGGCCCGCGCGGGGTGGGCATCGGCTGGCGACCGGAGATCGCCGGTTTCGTCGCCGACCTGCCCGGGCTGCGCTTCGTGGAAGTGGTCGCGGAGGGCGTCACCGCGACCGGGCCACTGCCCGCCGGGCTCGCCGAGCTACGCGAACGCGGCGTGACCGTCGTGCCGCACGGCGTGCGGCTCTCCCTCGGCGGCGCGGAGCCGGTCGACCCGGCCCGGGTCGCCCACCTGGCCGCGGTGGCGGAGCTGGTCGAGGCGCCACTGGTCAGCGAACACATCGCGTTCGTCCGGGCCGGCGGCGTCGAGGCCGGCCACCTGCTGCCGCTGCCGCGCAGCCGGGAGGCGGTCGACGCGGTCTGCGCCAACGTCGCCCGCACGCAGGCCGAGCTGCCGGCGCCGCTCGCGCTGGAGCCCATCGCCGCCCTGTTCGACTGGCCCGACGACGAGCTCGACGAGGCCGACTTCCTGACCGAGATCCTGGACCGCACCGGCGCGTTCCTGCTGCTCGACGTCGCCAACGTGTACGCCAACGCCCGCAACCGGGGCGGCGACCCGGTCGCGCTGCTCGACCGGCTGCCGCTGGAACGCATCGCCTACCTGCACGTGGCGGGCGGCGCCGACCACGGCGGCTTCTACCACGACACCCACACCGACCCGGTTCCCCCCGCGGTGCTCGACCTGCTGCGCGAGCTGTGCGCCCGGCACCGGCCGCCGGCGCTGCTGCTGGAACGCGACGGGCACTACCCGCCCGCGGCCACGCTCCGCGCCGAGCTGGACGCCCTCGCCGCCGCCTCCGGCTTCCCGACGGTCACGTGAACGGCGACCTGGCCGCCCGGCAGGCGGAACTGGTGGCGGCACTGGTGGCCGACGGCCCGCCCCCACCCGGCTTCGACCCGGCCGCGCTCGCCGCCGCCCGGGCCGCGCTGCTGCGCAAGCGGGCCGGGGACGTGGCCCGGCACTGGCCGCTGCTCGCCGCCGGCCTCGGCACGGACTGGCCGGCGACCTTCGCCCGGTGGGCGGCGGGGCGGCCGACCGCCGGCTCCCTGCGCGACGGCTGGGACCTGGCCCGTGACCTGCGCGACCGGGGCTCGCTGCCACCGCTGGGCGCGGAGGAGCTCGCCGCCCGGGAGGCCACCGACCACTACGACGGGCACAAGCCGCCACGGCCCCGCCGCCTGCCGGGATGGGGGCGCGCCGGCGGCGCCGTCGCGGTCCAGCTCGCCGGTCGGGTACGCCTGCTGCGCCCCGCGCGCCGCTGACCCGACCCACCGCCCCCGGCTGGCGCATCCGCCCCGGTACGGCAGGATCGACGGCATGGATCTCGGACTGACCGATCGGGTGTACGTACTGACCGGTGCCTCCCGCGGCCTGGGCTACGCGACCGCGGAGTGCCTCGTCGCCGACGGCGCCCGCGTGGTGCTCTCCGCCCGGGACGCCGACGCGGTGGCCGCCGCCGCCCAGCGCCTCGGCGGGCCGGAGCGGGCCGTCGGGCTGACCGCCGACCTGGCCGACCCGGAGACACCGGAGCGGCTGGTGGGGGCGGCCCGCGAGCACTTCGGGCGCCTCGACGGGGCGCTGGTCTCGGTGGGCGGGCCGCCGCCGGGCAGCGCCGCGTCGGTCACCGACGAGCAGTGGCGCCGATCCTTCGAGACGGTCTTCCTGGGCACCGTCCGCACGGTGCGTACGGTCGCCGCCGCCCTGGGCGAGGGCGACGGCGGCGCGATCGGGCTGGTCCTGTCGACCTCGGCACGTTCGCCGGTGCCCGGCCTGGGTATCTCCAACGGCCTGCGGCCCGGCCTGGTCGGGATGGCCAAGGACGTCGCCGACGAGTACGGGCCACGGGGCGTACGGATGGTCGGCCTGCTGCCCGGGCGGATCATGACCGACCGCAACGTCGAGCTGTTCGCCGCCACGGGCGACCCCGAGCGGGCCCGCGCGGAGGCCGAGGCGGGCATCCCGCTGCGCCGCATCGGCGCGCCGGCGGAGTTCGGCCGGGTGGCCGCGTTCGTGCTCTCCCCCGCCGCGAGCTACCTCACCGGGGTCACCGTGCCGGTCGACGGTGGCGCGCTACGGAGCCTGTAGTGGTTCCGTCCCCCGGCGGACCGGCCGGGGCCGGTAGCACCGGACGGGCTGGCCGCCCCGAACCGACACCCGGCCCCGGGGACGCCGCGCACCGGTATCCGCGGCCCACGCGGGAGGAACTCGCCGCGGCGGCGGACCGCACCATCCCCGATCTCGTCACGCCCGGGCTGGACGTGCTCTTCGTCGGGATCAACCCGGGCCTGTGGTCGGCCGCGACCGGGTGGCACTTCGCGCGGCCCGGCAACCGGTTCTGGCCGGCGCTGCACCGGGGCGGCTTCACGCCCCGGCTGCTGCACCCCGCCGAGCAGGACGAGCTGCCCGGCCTCGGGCTGGGCATCACCAACATCGTCGCGCGGGCCAGCGCCCGGGCCGACGAGCTGACCGCCGCCGAACTGGTGGAGGGGGCGGAGATCCTCACCGGCAAGGTCGAGCGGTACCGCCCCCGGTGGGTCGCCGTGGTCGGGGTGACCGCGTACCGGATCGGGTTCGCCCGGCCGAAGGCGGCGTTCGGCCCGCAGCCGGAGCCGCTCGCCGGCGCCCGGCTCTGGGTGCTGCCCAACCCCAGCGGCCTGAACGCGCACTTCACGCCCGAGACCCTCGGCGCGGCGTTCGGCGAGCTACGGGCGGCGGTCGTCGCCACCGGCTGAGGCGTCAGTTGGCCGCGGCCGGCGGCATCGCCTCGTCGGCGACGTAGGACCGCAGCGGCAGACTCACCGGCTCGGGGCCGGTCGCGTCCACGTACGGGGTGGGCGAGTCGGCGACCGCGAACTGGGTGCGGTAGAGCTCGGCGTAGAGCCCGCCCACGGCGACCAACTCCTCGTGCCGGCCCCGCTCGACGATCCGGCCCTCGTCGAGGACCAGGATCTGGTCGGCGTCGCGGACGGTGGAGAGCCGGTGCGCGATCACCAGCGCCGTACGCCCCGTCAGCGCCACCGACAGCGCCCGCTGCACCGCCGCCTCACTCTCCGAGTCGAGGTGCGCGGTCGCCTCGTCGAGGATCACGATCGACGGGGCCTTGAGCAGCAGCCGGGCGATGGCGATGCGCTGCTTCTCGCCGCCGGAGAAGCGGTAGCCGCGCTCGCCGACGGTGGTGTCCAGCCCGTCCGGCAGGGACCGCACCAGGTCGGCGACCTGCGCGCCGGCCAGCGCCGCCCAGATCTCGTCGTCGGTGGCGTCCGGCTTGGCGTAGCGCAGGTTCTCGGCGATGGTCTCGTGGAACAGGTGCGAATCCTGGGTCACCACGCCGATCTCGTCGCGCAGCGAGTCGAAGGTGGCGTCGCGGACGTCGACCCCGCCGACCAGCACCTGCCCGTCGGTGACGTCGTAGACCCGGGAGATCAGCATGGACAGCGTCGACTTGCCGGCGCCGGAGGGCCCGACCAGCGCCACCATCTGCCCCGGCTCGACGGCGAACGAGACGCCCTTGAGCACCGGCTCGTTGACCGTACGGTCCAGCGCGGCGACCTCCTCCAGCGAGGCCAGCGAGATCTCCGCGGCGCTGGGGTAGCGGAACCGCACGTCGCGGAACTCGACCCGGCCGCTGCCCCGGGGCACCGCGACCGCGTCGGGCTTCTCCTCGATGGCCGGCTTCAGGTCGAGCACCTCGAAGACCCGGTCGAAGGAGACCAGCGCGCTCATCACGTCCACCCGGACGTTGGACAGCGCGGTCAGCGGGCCGTAGAGGCGGGTGAGCAGCAACGCGAGGGTGACCACGGTGCCGGCGCTGACGTTGCCGGTGACCGCGAGCCAGCCGCCGAGGCCGTAGGTGAGCGCCTGGGCCAGCGAGGCGACCAGCAGCATCGCGACGAAGAACGTCCGCGAGTACATCGCGGACTGGATGCCGATGTCGCGGACCCGCTCGGCCCGCCCGGCGAACCGGCGCGCCTCCACCTCGGGCCGGCCGAAGAGCTTCACCAGCAGCGCCCCCGAGACGCCGAAGCGCTCGGTCATCGTCGCGTTCATCTTCGCGTCGAGGTTGTAGGACTCCCGGGTGATCTCGGCGAGCCGCTTGCCGACCCGGCGGGCCGGGATGATGAAGACCGGCAGCAGCACCAGCGACAGCGCCGTGATCTGCCAGGAGAGGGTGAACATCACGGCGGCGGTGAGCACCAGCTGGATGACGTTGCTGACCACGCCGGACAGCGTCGACGTGAACGCCCGCTGGGCGCCGAGCACGTCGTTGTTGAGCCGACTGACCAGAGCGCCGGTCTGGGTGCGGGTGAAGAACTGCAGCGGCATCCGCTGGACGTGGTCGTAGACCCGGGTGCGCAGGTCGAGGATGATGCCCTCGCCGATGCGGGCCGAATACCACCGCTGGGCCAGGGAGAGCAGCGCGTCGGCCACGGCGAGCGCGGCGATGACCAGGGCCAGCCGCACCACCAGGTCGCCGGCCCCCGAGCCACCCCGGCTGATCGCGTCGATCACGTCGCCGGCGAGCACCGGGGTGGCGACCCCGATGATCGCGGCCAGCACCACGGTCACCAGGAAGACGACGATGTCGCGGCGGTAGGGCCGCGCGAAGGCCACGATCCGGCGGGCCACGCCGCGCTTGAGCCGGTGCGTGGAGATTTCGTCGCGGCTGCGCATCGACCGGAGCATGCTCCAACCGGCCATGCCGCCGCCGGACATCGGGTTGGACACGTTCACCTCCGGGTCGTCGGGTCGACCGCACCGTCAGGTCGATTCTCCCGACGACTCTGACAACCTCGGCCGTAACCCGGATCTTCCCGAACGGTCCTTACTATTCTCCCCGCCCGGCGAGATCGCGCAGCCGACGTGTCTGCGCCTCGCGCTCGGCCCGCTGCTGCTCTGCGGCGGACCGGCCGGCGGCGCCGGCCAGCAGCGCCTTGATCTCCACCACCGCGTCCCGGTTGTTGGCCAGCAGACCCGCGGTCAGGTCGCGCACCGCGGCGTCGAGGTCGGCGTTCGGCACGACCAGGGTGGCCAGGCCGATCCGGTCCGCCTCGGCGGCGTCCATCCGCCGGCCGGTGGCGCAGATCTCCAGCGCGCGGGAGTAGCCGACGAGGTCGACCAGCCGCTTGGTGCCGGCGAGATCCGGCACCAGGCCGAGCGTCACCTCGGCCATGGAGAACTTCGCGTCCTCGGCGAGCACCCGCAGGTCACAGGCGAGCGCCAACTGGAAGCCGGCACCGATCGCGTGGCCCTGCACGGCGGCGACGGAGACGATGTCGGGCCGGTGCAACCAGGTGAAGCCGCCCTGCAACTCCGCGATGCGGTCCGCGCACTCCTGCTCGGGCAGGGTGGCGAGCTCGACGAACGAGCCCGGCCCGGAGGCGCCGGCCACCGTCAGGTCGAGGCCGGCGGAGAACGCCCGCCCCTCGCCACGGACGACCACGACGCGGACGTCGCCGGGCAGGTCGCGCGCGAAGTCGCTCATCGCACGCCACATCGCCGGGGTCTGGGCGTTGAGCACGTCGGGCCGACACAACGTGACCGTCGCGACCGGCCCTTCGCATTCCAGCCGAACCCCGGCCGCCTCGGCGGTCACCGGACGACCCGGGGCGCGGCGCTGGTGGACGACGCTGGGGGGCGGATCACGCCTTCTTGCGGCGCCGGGCGCCGCCGCGCTGCCGCAGCTGCACCCCGGACTCGGTGAGCACCCGGTGGATGAACCCGTAGGAACGGCCGGTCGAGGCCGCGAGCGCGCGGATGCTCTCACCCGAGGTGTACCGCTTTACCAGGTCCTTGGCGAGCGTCTGACGCTCGGCTCCGACGATCCGGCGACCCTTCTCAGTGCTGGTGGCTGTGCCAGTGGCTGCCATGCTGTGTCCTCACGTCCCAGACTGTGCGGTTCGGATACGGTCCCACCTATTAGACCGCCTCGAACGATCATGCGCCAGATATCAACTCTTCGCCAACCGACACGCTATGCGTTGTCATCTTCCCGATAGCGTGATACTCCCGACGGGGGCGGGGTCGACGCACCGTGCCCGCGCGGCGGCGACGGGCGCTCCGTACCCTGCCTGACGTGGCAGACCTCCTCGGCACGGCCGCCGGCGCGGCGGTGGTCTTCGCCGCCACCGACATCGACGACATCGTCGTCCTGACGCTGTTCTTCGTCGCCGCCCGCGGCACCGGCCGCCCCCGCACCTGGCAGATCGTGGCCGGGCAGTACCTGGGCATCGGCGCGCTGGCGCTGGCCAGCGCGGTGGTCGCGGCCGGGCTGCTGGTGGTGCCCGATCCATGGACCGGGCTGCTCGGGCTGCTGCCGATCGCCCTCGGCGTGCGCGCGCTGCTCGACCGGGAAGCCGACGAGGCCCCGGCGGTGGTGGGCTCCACGCTCGGGGTGGCCGGGGTGACGATCGCCAACGGCGCGGACAACATCGCCGTCTACGTGCCGGTGTTCCGCGCCCTCGGGCCGGCCGACAGCGCGGTGTTCCTGCTGGTCTTCGTGGTGCTCGTCGCGCTGTGGTGCGCGGCGGGCGCCTGGCTGGGCGGCCACCCGCGGGTGACCGGTGTGGTCGAACGAGCCGGCCACTGGCTCGTCCCGGCCGTGTTCGTCGCCATCGGCGTGGTCATCCTGGCCACCTCGGGCGTGCTCCCCCACCTGCTCGGCCTGGTGCGCTGACCGGGCCGGACGGATCAGGCCAGCTCGACGAGTTCGAGCAGGTCGTCGCTCCAGGCGTCCTCGTCGCCGTCGGGGAGCAGGATGGCGCGGTCCGGCTTGAGCGCCATGACCGCGCCGGGGTCGTGGGTGACCAGCACGATCGCGCCCGGGTAGCGGGCGATGGCGTCGAGCACCTGCTCCCGGCTGACCGGGTCGAGGTTGTTCGTCGGCTCGTCGAGCAGCAGCACGTTCGCCCCGGAGCAGACCAGGGTGGCCAGCGCCAGCCGGGTCTTCTCGCCGCCGGAGAGCACCCCGGCCGGCTTGTCCACGTCGTCGCCGGAGAACAGGAAGGCGCCGAGGATCTTCCGCAGGTCGGTGTCGGTCTGCTCGATGGCGGCGCTGCGCATGTGCTCCAGGACCGTGCGGTCCACGTCGAGCGTCTCGTGCTCCTGCGCGTAGTAGCCGAGCCGCAGGCCGTGGCCGGCGTGCACCTCGCCGGTGTCCGGCTCCAGCAGGCCACCGAGCATCCGCAGCAGGGTGGTCTTGCCGGCGCCGTTGAGGCCGAGGATGGCCACCCGGGAGCCCCGGTCCACGGCCACGTTCACGTCGGTGAAGATCTCCAGCGAGCCGTACGACTTCGACAGGCCGGTCGCGGTGAGCGGGGTCTTGCCGCACGGGGCCGGGCTCGGGAAGCGAACCTTCGCCACCTTGTCGGCGACGCGTACCTCCTCCAGGCCGGCGATCAGCTTCTCGGCCCGCCGGGCCATGTTCTGCGCGGCGACGGTCTTGGTGGCCTTGGCCCGCATCTTGTCGGCCTGCGCCATCAGCGCGCCGGCCTTCTTCTCGGCGTTGGCCCGCTCCCGGCGGCGGCGCCGCTCGTCGGTCTCGCGGGCCTCCAGGTACGCCTTCCAGCCGAGGTTGTAGACGTCGACCACGGAGCGGGTGGCGTCGAGGAACCAGACCTTGTTGACCACCGACTCCAGCAGCGAGCCGTCGTGGGAGATCACGATCAGGCCGCCCTTGTGGTTGGCGAGGAAGCCGCGCAGCCAGGTGATCGAGTCGGCGTCGAGGTGGTTGGTCGGCTCGTCGAGCAGCAGGATGCCGCCGCCGTTCTCGCCGGCGTCGCGGAACAGGATCCGGGCCAGCTCGATGCGGCGGCGCTGGCCGCCGGAGAGGGTGCCGATGGTCTGGGCGAGCGCCCGGTCCGGCAGCCCGAGGTTGGCGCAGATCCGGGCGGCCTCGGCCTCGGCGGCGTACCCGCCGAGGGAGGCGAACTGGTCCTCCAGCGCGCCGTAGCGGCGGACCAGCCGGTCGTCGGCGCCGTCGGCGAGCTTGGCCTCGATCTCCTTCATCTGGGCCATCAGCACGTCCAGGCCCCGGGCGGAGAGCACCCGGTCGCGGCCGGTGACCTCCAGGTCGCCGGTCCGCGGGTCCTGCGGGAGGTAGCCGATGGCGCTGCGCCGCTCGATCTGCCCGGCGTAGGGCTGCCCCTCGCCCGCGAGCACCTTGAGCGTGGTGGTCTTGCCGGCGCCGTTGCGGCCGACCAGGCCGATCCGGTCACCCGGCTGCACCCGCAGCGTGGTGTCGGACAGCAGGATCCGGGCGCCGGCACGAAGCTCCAGGCCGGTGGCAGTGATCATGTCGGAGGACTCGCTCTCGGGGTCTGGAAGGGCTGACTCAGGGCACGCGAAAGCGCCGGCGGGCACGAGGCCCGTCGGCGCGGGGCGGTTCAGCCTTCGCAGAGCAGCACGTGGCAAGTGTACCGGGCGTCGCCCGGCTACCCCTCCGGATTACCGACCAAGATCATCGGGTACCGAAACGCCGTCCGGACCCGGTCCGGTACCGCAACCACCAAAACGGATCAGAACGGTGATCGGGGTAGACATGGAGCTGAACGAGAACGCGCGGATCGACACCAGCCAGGTGGACGACCGGCGAGGATCCGGCGGGGGCGGCGGGCTGGGCGGCATTCCCATCCCGATCGGCGGCGGCCGGGGCGGCATCGTCGGCCTCGTCATCGCCGTGCTGGTCGCCCTCGTCGGCGGCGGCTTCGGCCTGAACGCCGCCACCAACGGCGGCGGGGACCCGCAGGGCGACAACACGTCGCTGGAGCAGAGGTGCTCGGCCGACGACGCGCTCCAGCAGCTCGACTGCCGCAACGCGCTCTACGTCAACTCCATCCAGGCGTACTGGCAGAAGGCGCTGCCCGAGGCGTTCGGCGAGCAGTACCGCCCGTCCCGGACGGTGTTCTTCAGCCAGGGCGTCAACACCGCCTGCGGGCAGGCCGACTCCGGCGTCGGCCCGTTCTACTGCCCCGCCGACGACCTGGTCTACATCGACCTCACCTTCTACCGGGTGCTCGCCCAGCAGCTCGGGGCCTCCGGCGAATTCGCCCAGCCGTACGTGCTCGCCCACGAGTACGGCCACCACGTGCAGGACCTGCTCGGCACCGAGGCCCAGATGCGCCGCCAGCAGCAGCGCGACCCGGACAACGCCAACGCGCTCTCGGTCAAGCTGGAGCTGCAGGCCGACTGCTACGCCGGCGCCTGGGCGAAGAACGCCACCGGCACCGCCGACTCCAGCGGTCAGAAGATCTTCACCAGCATCAGCGAGCAGGACATCCGGCAGGCCGTCGACACCGCCGAGAAGATCGGCGACGACGCCATCTCCGAGCGGGCGAACCGGCCGGTGAACCCCGACGAGTTCACCCACGGCTCGTCCGAGCAGCGCAGGCAGTGGTTCACCCGCGGTTACGAGACCGGCGACCCGAAGTCCTGCGACACCTTCAGCGGGGCGGTGTGAGGTCAGCGGGCGGGGCGGCCGACCGCCTCCCCCGGACAGGCGTGGTACGGGCCCGGTCGTTGCGGAGACCGGGCCCGTACCGTGTGCGGCGTGGCAGCGGTGTTCAGACCCGCTGCCAGAGCGCCGGCACGTTGGGCGGCTCCCAACCCGGCTGCGCCGTGTGCCCCTGCAGGCAGCGGTAGGACACCCCGGCGTAGCTCACCGTCGCGCCGGCGGCGTACGCGGCGCCCGCCTGCCAGGTCGTCCCGCCGGGCGGGGTGCCGGTCGAGGTGGGCGTGGGGGTCGGCTCGGGGCCGCCGGTGGTGACCAGCGTCAGCCCGTACGCCGCCAGGATCGCGTTGACCGGCTGGAAGTACATCGTCCCGCCGGTGCTGCAGTTGCCGGAGCCGCCCGAGGTGACTCCCTGGGCCTGGCTGCCGGAGAGCCACGAACCGCCGGAGTCGCCCGGCTCGGCGCAGGCGTTGCTCCGGGTCAGCCCGGTCACCGTGCCCTCCGGGTAGGTCACCGAGGCGTTCTTCTGCTGGATGGTGCCACAGCGCCACCCGGTGGTGGAACCGGACCGGCAGACCGCCGCCCCCACGGCGGCCTCGACGCTGCCCGCCACCGCCACCGTCCCGCCCCGGTAGTCGTTCACCAGCCCGCGCGGGGTGTTCCCGGCGTCCACCTGCACCCAGGCGTAGTCCCGGCCGGGGAACGTGGAGCCGCGCACGGTGCCGCCCGGTTGCGAGGTGCGGGCCCCGGCCCGGCCGCAGTGTCCGGCGGTGACGAAACCGCCGTTCACCGAGAACCCGATCGAGCACCGGCTGCTGCCGGTGTAGTAGGCGTTGCCGCCGATCACGTCGGCGTACGGCTTCGGGTCCTCCGTGCTGGCCTGCACCCGCAGCACCCCGGCCGGCACCCCGGCGGCGGCGGCGAAGGACCGGGCCGCGGGCACCGCGCCGTCCCGGGCGAGCACCACGACGGCGTTGCCGGGAAGGTCGGCGTACCAGCCGACGACGGCGGGCGGCGCGGCGGTGGCCCTGCGGTTGAGCCGGTCGACCGCCCCGTCCAGGGCACGCTCGGTGTGCCTCACCGGGACCGGGACCGCGCCGAGGCCACGGACCGCGTCGGCGTCGGCGGCGCTGGTGACGCCGACCGACACCGTGGCGCCCGGCTCCGTGACCCAGGTGCCGCCGTAGCGGGCGCCGAGGGTGGCGCGCAGCACCTGCTGCACCCGAGCGGCCCGGTCGTCGACGTCGAGACGGGCACGGGCCTGGGCCGGGGTCAACCGCAGGTCCCGTTGCAGGGCGGCGAACATCTCGGGGGCCACGCCGTCGGGAGCGTCGACCGGGGCGGCGGGCGCGCGGTCGGGATCGGCGCTGGCCTGGGCAGCCAGGGCCACGGTGAGCACCAGCGCGACGGCACTGAGGGTAGTTGCCGCCACGGTGGCTGTTCGTCGGAGCATGGGGGTCTCCTCGGGGTCAGGGACGATGTGGAGGGTCGCAGCGACCGGGCGCGAGCAGGCACGCAGTGCCGCGTGGCAGCCGCCTCGCCGGTGCGCTACTGGAGAGACAACAATTGTTGTTAACTCTGTTGCCATTACCGTAGGTTAGACATCCGATGCCGTCAATACAGGTGTCGATCGATCAGATACGACCCTTGTCAGCACAGGGAGCTGCCTGTGTCCCCGCCGCGCCCGCCCGACCCGCCCACCCGCCGGGCTCCGTCCGTCCGATCACGACCGGCCGCCGCCGGTCCACCGTCGGCGCTGCCCCGGCACGACCTGGCGGCACCCGCCCCGGACGACGTGCCGTTCGCCGTCGGCACCTTCGACGAGATCGGGCCGCTGTCCCGGGCCGACTTTCCGCACCGGCACACCTTCTACGAGCTGGTGTACGTGACCCACGGCCGCGCCTCGCACGTCATCGACCTCGACGCCCATCCCGTCCGGCCGCCGCACCTGTTCGTCGTCACGCCCGGCCAGGTGCACCACTGGCAGGACCAACGTGACCTGCGCGGGCACGTGCTGCTCTGCGCGGCCGAGTTCCTGCTCACCTTCCCGGCGGACCGCGCCGCGCTGCACCGCTCGCGCCACCGCTCCTGGCGCCCCCGCGACGCCGCCCAGGCGGGGCGGATCGCCACCCTGCTGTGCTGGGCGACCGCCGAGTACCGCCGGGGCGGACCGGAACGCGGTGGCACCCTGCGGGCCTACCTGCACCTCCTGCTCACCGAAGTGCTCCGGTCCCGCCCCACGGGCCCGGCCCCCGACCCGCCCCCCGAGACCACCACCCGCAACCGCCGGGCCGCCGCGATCGCCCGCCGCTTCGAGGAACTGCTCGCCGAGCCGGACCTCGTCGGCGAGCCGCCCCGCGCATACGCCCGCCGGATCGGGGTGTCGGTGCGCCACCTCAACGACGCGGTGCCCCTGGCCACCGGGACCACCCCCGCCCGGCTGATCCGCCGAGCCCGGGTGCTGGAGGCGAAAAGACTGCTCGCCCGGACCGACCTCACCGTGGCCGCGATCGCCGACCGGCTCCGCTTCGCCGACCCCGCCTACTTCTGCCGGTTCTTCCGCCGCGAGGTCGGCGACTCCCCCGGCGCGTTCCGCCGGCACGGCGGAAAACACCACGACCACGCTCTCCCGCACATCGACGCACCCTGACGCCTGTCAATAGCGTCGGGTCGACAGCCGCGCCGACCCTGGACGATCCGCGAGTCCACGGTCGGCGAGGAGACCCCGGAGAGGAGCGCGTCATGAACGGTGCAGCCAGCGGCGAAGAGCCACCCGCCCCCCGTCCCCGCAGCGGTGTGACACGCAAGAACGTGTTGAGGGCGGCGGCCCTGGCCCTGCCCGCCCCGTTCCTCGCCGCCGGAATCGCGCAGGCCGTGGGCGCGGATGCGGCCGCCACGGGTTCGGCGCCGCCCCTCACGCCCTACTGCGACGACGGCGACGACCTGACGCCGGATCAGATGGAGGGCCCCTACTTCAAGCCGAACTCACCACGGCGTACCTCGCTCGTCGAGGCCGGCACGATCGGCACCCGGCTCACCGTCACCGGCCACGTCTTCGGGCTGGACTGCCGGCCGGTTCCCGACGTGCTGCTGGACTTCTGGCAGGCGGACGCCAACGGCGGCTACGACAACGCCGGCTACCGGCTGCGCGGGCACCAGTTCACCGACGCCTCGGGCGCGTACCGCCTCAGCACGATCCTGCCGGGGCTCTATCCGGGACGGACCCGGCACATCCACGTCAAGGCGCAGGCGCCGAACCGGCCGGTGCTCACCACCCAGCTGTACTTCCCCGGCGAACCCCGCAACAACACCGACCCGATCTTCGACCCCGCCCTGCTGATGACGGTGCGGACGGTGGACGGCGGCCGCGAGGCCAGCTTCGACTTCGTCCTCAACGTGACCTCGGCCCCCACCCCCACCCCGACCGGCAGCGCACCCGGCGGGACCTGGGCGCCCGGCACCGCGTACCCGGCCGGCGCCCGGGTGACCTACGGCGGCGTCGCGTACCGCTGCCTCCAGGCACACACCGCCCAGCCCGGCTGGGAGCCGCCACACACCCCGGCGCTCTGGGCCCGGGACTGACGCGGGACCGCGGACGCACCGGCGGCCCGGCCGCTCGTGGCCCGGAGTGGGCGGCCGGCCGCCCCGGTGCGGCGCCCGGGCACGAGCCGGCGGCCCCGGCGAACCGGCCCGCGCCCCGGTCCGACACCAGGGCGCGGGCCGACGGCCCGGCGAACCGGCCCGCAGGCGCGGCCCGCCGCACTCGCCGTCGCCGAGGATCAGGCCGTGGCGCGGAACGCGGCCACCCGCTCACCGAGCTGCTCCACCTGGTGCAGCCCGTCGCGGAGCAGGTCGAGGGCGTCCCCGGGCCGCCCCCACTGCTCCAGCAGGTCCGCCAGCAGCAGGACCACCGCGGCCAACTCCCGGCGCCGCCCGGCCGCCCGATAGCCGGCGGCCGCCGCCCGCAGGTGCCGCTCGGCGGCAACCTGCTCCCCGGCATCGGCCCGCAGCAGGCCGCGCACCCGGTCGGCGCGCGCCGCCACCACCGCGTCGCCGGCCGGATCGACGGCGTCGCACAGCAGCGCCGCCGCGCGCTCCGGCTGGCCCAACGCGTGGTGGACCTCGGCCAGCTCCACCCCGACCTCCCGGGCCAGCGCCCGCTGCCCGGCGACCGTCAACGCCGTGTGCGCGGTCGCCAGGTCGGCGAGGGCACCCGCCAGGTCGCCGGCCGCCCGGCGCCCCTGCCCCCGGGCCCGGTGGCAGCACGCCAACTGCACCCCCATGGCGACCTGCCGGGCCGCCTGGCGGGCCTGCTCCGCGGCGACGCCGGCCTCCGCCGTCCGTCCCGAGGCGAGCAACGCGCCCGCGACCGTCAGGTGCATCCCCGCGACCCGCGCCGGCGCGGGCAGCACCGCCAGGGCCAGGGCCTGTCCGGCGGCCTCCGCCGCCGCCTCCTCGTCGCCCAGCGCGACGTGACAGAGCACCAGCTCCGCGTGCAGGGTCAGCAGGGTCGACGGGTCCGGCCACCCGTCCCGTGCCAGCGCGTCCCGCGCCTCGGCGAGCAGGAAGCCGGCGTACCGGGGATCACCGGTGTGGCGCAGCACCGCGGCACGCCTGGCCGCCGCCTCGGCCCGGACGTGCGGCGGCGCCCCTGCCAGCAGCACCTCCGCCCGGTCCACCTCGGCCGACGCGGCGTCGGGATCGTCGCGGAACAGCGCGACGCCGGCCAGACCGAGCCGGGCCCGGGCGGCCAGCACCGGCTCGTCCAGGTCGGCGGCGAGCGCCGCCACCTCCCGGCAGACGGCGGCCCTCTCGTCGGTGGACCCGGCCAGGTCCGCCCCGACCAGCCGGAGCCGCAGGCGCACCACCTCGGCCGGCGAGCGGCCGGTGGCCAGGTCCGCCGGAGTCACCCCGAGCCGCTCGGCGAAGTGGGCGACGGCATCGGCGGAGGGCATCCGGCGGCCACCCTCCACGGCGGACACGTAGGCCGCGGTGTACCGGGGCTCGGCCAGGGCGCGCTGGGTGAGCCCTCGTGCCGTCCGCAGCCGCTGGAGGCGTGCGCCCAGCTCCCCCACCGGGTCGCCCGCCACGACAGGCTCCGGCGGGCTCACGACAGGCGCTCCGCCGCACGCAGGCCACGACGCAGCACCGCGGTCGCCGCGTCGCGCTCCGCCCCGGCCAGCAACAGCTCGGCGAGATGGCGGCAGGTGATCACCACGTCCCCCATCAGGCCGGCCCGCTCGTACCGGTCGACGGCCCGCAGCAGCAGCCGCCGCGCCTGGTCGTGGTCGCCCTGCGCGGCCCGCACCAGCCCGCGCACCCGGTCGGCCTCGGCCATGATCTCCCGGTGGTCGCAGGCCGCCGCCGTCCGGGCGGCCTCCTCGGCCAGCGCACCCGCATCCTCCAGGGCGCCCTCCCGGCGGCACGCCTCGGCCAGTTCCAGCGTCGCTCCGGCGTGGTCGAGCACCGCGCCGACGGCGCCCAGCATCTCCCGGGCCCGCCGCAACTCCGGCCCCGCCTCCCCCGGCCGCCCGGCCCGCAGCAACACGTAGCCACGGGCCCAGTGGCACAGGGCGATCTCCCGGGTGAGCCCCAGCTCGGCGTAACGGCGGCCGGCCTCCCGCAGGTGCCGGTCCGCCTCGTCCAGCTCGCCATCGCGGCGCAGCTGCCCGGCGACGGCGTGGAACTGCGCCACCCACTCCTGGTTGGTCACCCGGTCGAGCAGGGCAGCCGCCTCCCGCTCCAGCCGCCGCGCCCGGTCCCGCCAGCTCAGTTCGAGGAACGTGTACATCAGGGCGTTGGTCAACCGCAGCTCGGCGTCGGCGTCCACCGGCGGCGCCGCCCGCAGGGCCCGCAGGCCGCCCTCCAGGATCGCCACCGCCCGCGGCGCGTCCCCCGTGACCAGCAGGCAGTACGCCTGCCGGGCCAGCACCGCCGCGCGCAGCGGCGGGCACCCGTCGGGGAGCGCCGCCGCCAACTCGTCGTACCGGGCGGCGGCGTCCTCGGTCGACCCGCGGTGCAGTTGCGCCTCCGCCAGGTGGTACGCGGCCCAGCCAGCCAGTTCGGGAAGTCGGTAGTGGTCCGCCCGACGGCGGATCCCGGTCAGCGCCCGCTCGGCGGCGTCCAACCGGCCGGCGGAGAGGTCCCGCCGGGCCGACGCCTGCTCGGCGGCGAGCCGGGTGGCGGCGTCGGCCGGTCGGCCGTACCGCAGGTCGTCCACCGGCAGCCCGAGCCGGTCCGCGAAGTAGGCCAGCGCCTCGGGGCTGGGCACCCGGACGCCCGACTCCACGGCGCCCAGGAACGCGCGGGTGTAACGGGAGCCGGCGACCTGTTGCTGGGTCAGGCCCTGGGCGATGCGCAGCCGCCGGATCCGGTGGCCCAGGCTCTCCACGACCAGTTCGTCGCCGGGAGCACCGCCCCCGCCACCGACCACGACGACGTCGGCCGCGGCCGTCTCCGCCATCCCGGCTCCTTCCCGAGCATCGCGCCCAGCCTAGTGCGTCCACCGTGGCCCGACGCCGACCGATGTGGGACGGGTCCGCACCGGCGGCAGCCGTCCGCCCGTGAGACCCCGGCTCGGCGGGGGCACGGACCTACGAAGCGGGATCATTGAGTTTCTCCGAGACGGTCGCGGACCAGGATCCGGACCGCGCGGGCCGCCGCGATCGCGCCGACCAGCACGGCGTGCCGGGGCTCGGGCACGTCCAGCAGCCGCTCCGCGCGCAGTGCCGCCAGCGGGGCGAGCCGCCGGTCGGCCAGCACGGTGTCCACCGCCCGCCGGTCGCCGCCGCAGACCAGCGCGCTCAGCGACGACGCCTCCGGCAACAGCAGCCGTACGGCCAGCTCGGTCGCGTCGCCCAGCGCCGCCTTCGCCTGGTTGTCGCGCCGCCGGGCGAAGCGCTGCTGGGACCACCCCCCGGCGGCGGTGCGGCCCTGCACGTACCGGGTGTCCACCTTCGACACCGTCAGCTCCTCGCCCGCCGCGACGCCCACCGCCACCGCGCCCTTGCGGACCAGCAGCAGGCCGATCCGGCGGGGCGTGGCCGCGGCGGCCACGAAACCGGGCACGTCCGGGGCGGCCGGCGCGCCGGGCGGGGTGTGCAGTTCGGCGGTCGCGCCGTCCGGGGCGGCGAGCAGCAAGCCGTGCCCCTGGACGGTGGTGGTGGGCGCGCCGTGCCGGTCGGCGAAGCCCTCGACCCAGCGGGCGACGCGGCCCGGGGCCACCTCGACCCACCGACCGCCACCTACTGCCGGCCTGCCGACCACGGCAACCTCCTTTGTGCTGGTCGCGTCGAGACGCGGATGGGTTCAGCCACGGAGCAGCCGCCACGTGGCCAGCGCGGTCTCGGCCGCTCCGGCCGGGGCCCGCGCCGTGGTCCAGTCGGCGATGACGCCCGTGAGGGCGCCGGCGAGGTAGGCGGCGTGGACGTCCACCGGCACGTCGTCAACGCCGGGGGGACCCGCCCGCGCCTCGAGACTCCTCCGCAGTTCCGCGGCCAGCCGCTCCCGCAGGCCCGCAGCGAAGCGGGCGCTGCCGTGCGGGGACAGCATCCGACGGTAGAGGACCGCGTTGGCGGCGACGGTGTCGAAGAGGTCGCGCAGCGGCTGCGGCGCCTCGTCGCGCGGAGCGTCCAGCGGGCAGAGCGCCGCGGCGCGCGCCACCTGGGCCGTCGCCTCCTCCATCGCGTCCGTGACGAGCGCGTCCAGGTCGGGAAAGTGGAGGTACGTGGTCGCGCGGTTGACCCCGGCCCGCTTGGCGACCTCGGCGATCGTGATGTCGCCCAGCTCCCGCTCGGCGGCCAGCTCCAGGACGGCGGCCCGGAGTCGGGCTCGCGTCCGTCGCGCCCGCGGATCGGAGGAGTTCATCGTGCCACTATACGACAGCCGTCGCTTACGCGACACGTGTCGTGTAACGTGCGGGGTATGCGGATCGAGGTGTGGGCAGACGTCGTCTGCGCGTGGGCGTACATCGGCAAGCGGCGCCTGGAACGGGCGCTGGCGTCCTGGGAGGGCGAACCGGTCGAGGTCGTCTGGCGGCCGTTCCGGATCGACCCCTCCGCCCCCGTCCCGGCCGAGCCGCTGGCGGACGTGCTGCGTGACCCGATGGTGGACGCCGCACTCCAGCGGTGCGCACCGGACCTGACGCCCGGCGAGAACCGGGAACGCGTCTCCCAGCTCGCGCTGGCCGAGGGGATCGGTCCGCGCTGGGGCGCCGGCTGGCGGGCCAACAGCCACGACGCCCACCGCCTGATCGCCCTCGCCCACTCCGCCGGCGGTACGCGAGTGCAGGACGCGGTGGCGGAAGAGGTGATGCGCGCGCACTTCGTCGAGGCGCGGGACATCAGCCGCCCGGAGGTGCTGGCCGAGGTGGCCCGGAGGGCGGGCTTCCCCGAGGGGGGCGCGCTGCTGGCCGACGGCGGCGGCGAGGCCGTCGTCCGGGAGCTGGTCCTGCGGGGCAGGGCCGCGGGCGTGGCGACGTCACCGACGTTCGTCGCGAACGGGGTGGCACTGCGCGGCGCACAGCCCCCGGAGGTGATCCACGACTTCCTGTCCGGGGCCGCACGGGTCAGCCCCCGACAACTCCCCGAGGAGGTCGAACGCCTCCGCCACGCCGAGGCGCTGCTGGACCTGGGCGATCCCCTGGGCGCACTCACCCTGCTCCAGCCCCTGCTCGACGCTTACGGCGACGACCGCGGCACCAGGCTGCTCGCCGCCCGGGCGTACTTCCACTCCGCCCAGCTCACCCGGGCCCTGCGGATGCTGGAGCCGCTCGCGGCGGCGGCGCCGGACGACTCGTACGTGCAGTTGCTGCTCGGGCGCACCCTTCAGCGACAGGGGGACGCCCGGCGCGCCGCCGTCCACCTGCGCCTGGCGGCGGCCATGTCCCCCGACTACGCCGCCTGACCCGGGCGCCGTCCTCGGCGGCCTTCATCGGGGCAGCACCATGGCAGTCGCCAGGGCCGCGATGAGGCCGCTGGAGACCAACGCCGTGACGCGCCGACCGCGTGGCCCGGCCAACGCCCGCCCGACGAGGGTGCCGCCACCGGCGATCAGCAACTGCCAGCTGGCCGAGGCGACGAAGGCCCCCGCCACGAAGAGCAGCGCCTCGGCCGCGCCCGGGTCCGCGCCACCCTGCCGCCCGAGGACGAGGGCGGCGAAGTAGACCACCGTCGCCGGGTTGAACAGGGTCAGCGCGAGCACGCCGGCGAAGGCCCGGGCCGGGGTGTCCAGGCCCCGGCGGGCCTCGGCGGGGACCGCCGGCGCGGCGCGGGGGCGCAGGGCACGCCAGGCGCCGTGGCCGGCGAGGGCGAGCAGCACGACCGCGGCGGCCAGCCGCAGCGGCCCGGCGACCGGGGCGACCAGGCCGGCGACCGCGGCCCCGCCGAGGGCCGCCGCGGCGGCGTAGAGCCCGTCCGCGGCGGCCACTCCGAGCGCGGCGGCGGCGCCGACCCGGAACGACGTGCGGGCGCTGAGACCGAGGATGAGGATCGCGATCGCACCGACCGGGACGGCGACGCCGTAGCCGGCGACCAGGCCGGCAAGGAACGCGCCGGTCACGACGGCCGGCGGCGGGCCGAGGCGCGACCGGGCACCGTCCGCTGTCGCCGGGCGGCGGTGGCCGCGGCAACGGGGACGCTCTGCACCGGGTACGTCTCGATCACGCCCCGATCCTGCTTCCCCACCCCACCCGCCGCCACCCGTTTCCCGGCGCGTCGCCGGCTGCGACGAACGCCGGCCGTGGGCGTCAGGCCAGCCGGTGCGCCGCGACCGTGTTCGAGCAGTCGGCGATGGTGGTGGGCTCCGACACGTTGAGGGCGTCCAACCGGGACCACCCGTTGACTCCGGTGGTGGTGTTACGGAGGTAGATCCAGAGCGCGTTGGTGTAGGTGGCGCAGTGGACGTCGATCCCGTGACTCGGGTAACCGAGTCCGCGACTGCCGCAGTCGATGTGTGGATAGGCCCGGATGTTGGTCCCGTTCCCGAACGAGATGGCGCCCCCGCTGTACAGATCCGGGTGGGTGCCGTGCCCGCTGCAGTGCGCGCTGGCCGGGCTGGCGGGCAGCAGGGCCAGCGCCGAGCCAGCCGTGACGAGCGCCAGCGCGGACGCGATGGAGAGCAACCGAGATCGCATGTGCCGTCTCCTTCAGATAGATGGTTACAACTATCGGTAGAGGATGGCACGCGGATCGCCCCGTGGTGTCGGCTCCGCCCGAACGCGGCAGCGTGGAAGAAGATGCGGTCCCCGCACGCCCGGGGTCGTCCGCAGCTGCGGGGCGCCCTCGCCGTCGTCGGCGGGCTGGCCGCCGTCGTCCGTCGACAGGAACGCGTCGGTCCCCGTCGAGCGCGCCGCCCCTCCCGGGCGGCG